>JBEBWN010000066.1:0-14212 GCA_040392235.1 Taibaiella helva
TAGCCAGACAAAAAAGCGGGCTTAGCTTAGCCTCTGCAGCGCGGAAGCTTTTTTTTGTCTTGATATCGACCGAAGCGGAGAGATCTATCCTCATATTGGGCCAAGCCAAAAAGTAACACCTCCTATACCGCCTGATTGATTATCAGGGCATGGATCTTCCATGAAAACGCCGGATTTCAAACTTCCGTCTCGTCTCATGCCGCCAATAAACATCCCCCACTCATGTCCAAAGGATGCCTCCACAAGGTCGGCGTAACGCTTTGATTGGGCAGTCCCATCCCAAGGCCAAAGGTTTACGCGAACATTCGGGAGGAGACAGCTTCATACTTCGCTGTGGCGATAAGAACAGAATCTAAGACCGGGTGAATTCAGATCTTTCAATCAATTGGGATATTGCTGTTCTACCCAAACCAGTTCTTTTACCGGGAAGCCGGCGTTATGGGCTATGGCCAGGTAATGCCGTTTTACATCTTCCGGCATAGAGGGCTCCCTCGATAATAGCCAAAGATAATCCAGGGACCTGCCCGCTACCAGGGCATACTTATATTCCGGGTCAATAGCAATAACATTATATCCTGCATAAAATGGCCCGAAAAAAGAAACTTCCAGGGCAGCTTCTGTATCGCTACCCCTGAATCTAGCCTTGCCAACAGCCACTTTTACTTTACCACTACTTCTTTCATAACCCCGGTTTTCCACCCGTATACTACCATCTTCATTTAACGAGTAGGCCGCCGTAGTACGATACAGCCCCCGCTCGAAGCGGTAATTCAGCCTTGCTATTTCATACCATTTACCGAGGTATTTCTTCTTATCGAAATGGGGTATGGCCTGTAGTCCCTTAGGAATTGCCGGACGGTTCTTAAAAAAAAGGACCGCACCGGTTAAGGCTAGCAGTCCTCCTGTTAAAAAATAGCTCTTTTTCATACCGGAACCCTTAATGATTATATACTGTAAACGTAACCGGATGTATTTCGTTCGCCGGCCTCATCCCGACACAAAACTTATAACAAAATATTACAAAGTTTCTTTCAGCCAATTAAAGAAAGTTCTTTGCCAAACCAGGCCATTGTGGGGTTTCAATACCCAATGGTTCTCGTCTGGTAAAAAAAGCAATTCGCTTTTAATTCCCTTCAATTGGGCGGCCTGAAAGGCTTCCAACCCTTGCTCGATAGGTACACGAAAATCGATGCCACCCTGTATGATCAGGATCGGGGTATTCCACTGCTCGATATAGTTGGAGGGGTTAAACTGCTCATAAGCTTTAGGAACCGGCTGTTTCCAATATGGTCCGCCAATATCCCAATTGGCAAACCACAATTCCTCGGTTGTACCATACCAGCTTTTCATATCAAAAAGGCCATCATGCGCTATAAAGCTTTTAAAACGGTTGTTATGTATACCAGCCAGCATAAAGACGCTATAACCGCCGTAGCTGGCGCCTACACAACCCAGGCGGTCTTTATCCACATAAGGCTCGCGGGCTATATCATCTATAGCCGACAGGTAATCCTGCATAGGCATGCCGCCCCAGTCCTTGCTAATAGCCTCGTTCCATGCAGTGCCCCACCCCGGCATGCCCCGGCGATTGGGCGCCACCACGATATAGCCATTGGCGGCCATCAGTTGGAAGTTCCAGCGTACACTGTAAAACTGTGAAAGGGCCGACTGCGGTCCACCCTGGCAATATAAAAGAGTCGGATACTTTTTTGTAGAATCGAAATCGGGCGGATAAATTACCCATACGCCCATTTCTTTACCGTCCTGGGTACGCACCATGCGCAGCCTGGTCTCACTTTCCTTTACCTGGCGGTAGCGGGCTTCGTTTGCTTTGGTTATTGCCGTCATAGCGCCGTCTTTAGGATTCACCCGGAAAAGCTCAGTGGCATGATTCATATCTGTCCGGGAAACAATAAGGCCATTATCCGATTGCCCGGCAATACCCGTAATGTCGAATTTACCCTGCGTTATTTTTTCTACTACCGGCATGATCCTCGCCATCGGGTTAGCCGGAACTGCTACCCTGAACAATTGTTGCGTACCTTTTAAGGCCGCATTAAAATAAATCAATTTACCATCAGGGCTCCATAAAAAACCGCCGTCTACCGTTTCATCCCAACCGGCCGTCAGGTTCATTTTCGCACCCGATACCCAATCCATAATAACGATATCATTTTTATCCGATTCGTATCCATCGCGGGCCATGCTTAACCAGGCTATTTTACTGCCGTCGGGGCTAAAGGCCGGAGCCAGGTCATAGCCCATCATTCCCTGTGTAAGATTCCTGGTCTTACCTTCCCCTATATCATAGGCATAGAGATCCGTATTGGTGCTTTGTGCATAGTCTTTGCCCTTTTTCTTTTTACATACGTAAACAATGGTTTTGCTGTCCTTGCTGAATACAAAATCTTCAGCACCGCCAAAAGGTTTCTGCGGACTGTCAAAAGGTTCGTTCTCTAATAGATCCCGTACCGGTGTCCGGGGATTATCTATAGCGGCCAGGAAGATATGGTTCGCTTTACCTGTGTTCCAGCTATCCCAATGGCGGTAGTTCAGGTCGGTATAAATCTGGGCAGAGCTGTTGGGCACGTCGTTGTAAATATCTTTTGCCAGGATCTTTTCTGCCGATACCGGTTTGGAAAAGGCAACCCATTTCCCATCCGGCGACACCCTTATTTCTTCGGCGTCTTTCAATTGCACAGAGATCGCCGTCCAGGTTTTACCCTCATCCGTACTCTTAAACAGTTCATCGCCTTTACGGCTGTACATCCCGTTATTATCCCATTGTACAAAGGTTCTTCCGTCCAGGATGGCGGTCTGCCGGCCGAGGTTCGTATTCATATCGAACCAATAATAAGTACTCTTGCTTTTTTCTGTAGCCAGGTCGGTTTCCGCTACTTTGTACAGCAAGGTTTTGCCGTCGGGACTGGTCGATACGGCGGCTACGCGCCCCAGCGACCACAATAATTCGGGCGTCATAACGCCTTGAGCCAACAGGTTCAAAGGCATGAGCACCCAAAGAAAAACAATGGCTTTTTTCATATTGTAAAGAAAATTTTAAGGTAAACTAACTTTCGAAGGCGGAAGCGCCCTTTAACTGGTTTCCGGGTTGTGTTATTGCAACAGTTCAGCGTATTGCTCTTCATCAAAACGCACTACCACAATTTTATCATCCTTCTCGATAACCGGCCTTTTGATCACGCTATTATTTTCCATCATCAACCCGATGGCCGCTGCCTGGCTCGTTATGGATTGCTGGACGGCTTCGTCAAGCCCCCTCCAGGTGGTGCCTTTCTTGTTCAAAAGGTTTTCCCAACCCAATTGCCGGCACCATTGGGTCAGCTTTGCTTTGCTAATGCCTGATTTTTTGTAGTCGTGAAACTGGTAGCTCATTTGGTGTTCCTCCAGCCAGGTCCGGGCTTTTTTAACTGAATTACAATTCGGTATTCCGTAAACGATATACATGTACTATTGCGTTAAAGTAAAATAATTACGTCGATCGGAGCAAAAATAATGCAATAAAGGCAAGCGTCATAGTTACCGCAACAGATTACCCCGGAACGGGGGGTACTTGATTACCATTTCAAAAATTGCTTATAGGAGTTTGATATCTCTGACGTTCCTTCACATATCCGGATGGCGTAATAGTACAATCGAGAAATTTAGACTTGGCTTGTACAGCGCTAATACAACGGCGCACCGTAATAGTAGTGGGTTATTCAATAATACCGCTGGAATAAATGCACTGGGATCAACCGTATTCGGTAATACTATCAACAATATGTTGCAGATAGCTTAGCAGACCTGGCTGATAGTATGTAACATATCTGTAACCACGATCTGCGATAATAAACCCTATCTAACTATGATAAGGTATTACGCCTTGCAGTCCCTTTTCACCCTTTCCTACAAGTCCCTTCCTCGTCCTATACATTGGTCCTGGCCTTGCGAAACATAAGAAATATAGATAGTAAAAAAGCGAATTTTCAAGGAAAACTATCTTAATTATATCGTATAAAATGCGCACTTGTAATATAGATAACAACATTCCTCATATATGATTATATTTAAAGGAAATGTTTTAATATTGTATTACAATATTTATTACGTTCTAATTTTTACCCTATGTTAGCTCGCCTGAAATATTTTCCTGATATGCTTCCGGAATACAAGACATTTTCCTAAGGTCTTCATTATTGTACACTTAATAACTTAAGTGGCAATCCATTCCACAACCTTTAAAATGCAGCCTATGAAAAAAATATTGCTTCTTATTGTTTGTCTGATCTTATTCGGTAATGAGGTTCCCGCCCAGGGTGACTATTTTGCTCCTATAGGAGCGGACTGGTATTATGGTGCGAAAAGTCAATATAACTATCCACACTATTCTGTGTTTCGTGCAGAAAAAGATACTATGATGGCTGGCGTAAATTGCAGAAAAATTACCGGAAGCTATGTGCCGTTGGATAGCGCTGCCCGGCCTTTAGACAATATATATGTATATAGTACACCGGATACGGTGTACTATTACAACCATACATTCGAGCGATTTACGCCATTATATATTTTTAGTGCAGAGGTTGGAGATACGGTGACTTACAATGTCCCATACTTTATGTACTTGCCGCATTTTGGGTTTATGCTGTCAACACCGCCTGATGATAGCGTATATTCCTTCTATGTGAAGGCAAAGGAGCCGATAAATGTTGATGGCATATCTTTAAAAAAGATGACAATATTTCCTAATAACGGTTTTTGGAGTTACGGACGTGATGGAAGTTATATAGAGCGAATTGGTTCTTCATTTCTGTTTATCCCGTTTATTCCGGGTGGCCATATACCTGAAATGATGGAAATAAGTCTACGTTGCTATACGGATCATGAAATTAGTTACCGCGTTCCTTCCGCATGCGACGCGTTTTTCCCGGAGCCAATCACCGTCGCCCCCATTAAATATCCAGGCAATAACATCTTCATATCCCCTAATCCATCTAAAGGAAATTTCAAGATCAAGTTGATGCACTCTTCCCCAGAGCCTGTTTCTTTATTCTTAGTAGATATGATGGGTAGGGTAATACGGGAAATTGTAATTCCCGAAGGACAGGAGGAACTGCTGTTTAGTATGAATTTACCGGCAGGTATTTATGTGCTAAAGTATACCGATGGCAATATGCTCCATACGCATAAATTAACCATTGAACTGTAGAATTTCCATACGGTAACAGATTTGTAAATACCTATTCTTTAATCTCCGAAAATGCATACCAATGAAAAAACTGTTGCTTTTTCTCGTTTGTTTCATCTTACTAGATAATGGGGCTCAGGCCCAGAGCGACTTTTTCGCTCCAATAGGTGCGGAATGGTATTATGGGTCCACGGGCTTTATAAACAATGTTCATTACCGTCGTTATTGGTCAGAAAAGGATACAGTAATTGAAGGGCAGGATTGTCGTAAGATATCTGGAGCTTATGTGCCACGAGAGGGCGATAGCGCAGTAATACATCCTCTGTTTGTTTATTCTTCAGGTGATACTGTATTATATTATAATAGCGCTTTTGGAAAATTTACACCGATTTTTATTTTTAATACAAAAGTAGGAGATACGCTTTCGTTCTATATTCCACATTACCTTCCTCATAATGATACAAATGTTACTATTCAAGTGATAGTTGAGAACGTCGATACATTAACTATCGCTGGTTTGGATCTGAGAAGGATATGGGCAAGACCCTATGTTAACGGAGCATGGGGAATAACTTTAGTTCGTCCTTATATAGAAAGGATAGGATCATTATTTGAGTTTTTGCCTTTTGATTCAGAATTGATTTTACCAGAATCACGTGAAAAAGCTTTTCGATGTTATAGAGATCAAGAGATCAGTTATCAAGCTACTATCCCATGCGATACTTTGCCTACAAAATCTACTAATGTAGCAACTTCTATTGAATCAGAAGACAATGGCTTTGCTATTTATCCCAATCCTAATAATGGGACTTTTAACATAATCATCGGCTCCATTTATCCTGACTATGGGAAGATTAGCATTCTAGACCTATCGGGAAAAGATATCCATCAGCTATATGTTGATAGGCACGAAAACAAAATGAATAAATATTCTGTTTCTCTCTCTCTTTCTTCCGGAGTTTATATACTAAGATGGACTCAGAAAGGCATTGATTATACGCAAAAACTAGTAGTTCTATGATAGCTAAACCTCACTGGCTACTCTGGCGTTAGAAAAAGAAGAACAAACTAATTATCAAAACTATTACGATGTACTGATCAACACCCGTGAAGAAGGCCGGAGACTCAATGAACTAAAGGATAATGAACTGCAGGCTATACGACTGGTGGCGGCTAAACAATCAGACCTGATGCCCTATGCAAAGGCAATACTGGAGTGGGGCTATAACGAGCCCTGGGAACATCATATAGAAGAATGGCCGAGGATAGAGAATGAACGCTGGTCGGCTCCTCAGGCAAGGGAGGAGACGGTGGAAGTTGTAGCTAGTGCACTGAAAGCCGCTTTACCCAACCCCAGTACGGGACAAACTACGATAGAGGCCTATGTTATTGCAGAAGACGTAACAGCCAGCCCCCGCATAGTAATACGTAATACAACGGGCAATCTCGTGTTTTCGTCAGACCTGGTAGCGGGTCTGAATTCCGTTCCGGTATATACTTCAGGCTGGGCAGCTGGTTTGTATTACTATTCTCTTGAAATCAATAACCAAGTGGTGGAAACAAAAAAATTAAGTGTATTAAGATAAGAATAGGACATTCAATAATACGTATTTAAAAAAGGACCGTCTTAATTAATTGAGGCGGTCCTTTTTATAAATATTATACAACATAGTCCCGGCAATTGCCGGTAAGCAGTACTCGTTAAATAATCATCATTACCCTACAAGTCCTTACATTGCGGTATAAAAAGTAACCTTTATGCAAGGGCAGATTAAGCAATATTACAGCAAAGCGAAAAAAAACTTCTGAATTATGGATCACCCCGATAACATAAGTGTTATATCTCATCCATATGAAGGCAACAGCACTCTCGCACCTAATTCTAATATATTTTATATAAAACAGACTATACTAATCAAATGGGACAAAATCTATCTCCCGTTAAATGGCGTTATGGAGCAACCTCTAAGTAAACTTATAATTCTTCGCCATTTTGCCTGGAATTGGAAAATGTATGCTTTTAGCTAAACAAGAAAACATAGTTACTTTTTGTCTACTCGTAATGAACTGGCTCATTTAAGGCAGTCTATTATTCGCTTTTCCATTGATTGCCTTACGCCCGTCCCATATCAATCGACTGTCTTTGACGAAAAAAACTTTTTAATTTTTACTTTTATCCCTCAAATTCGTTTCATGAAGCATTCCATATTCAGGAAAAAGTCTATAGATACCATTCTGCGGGACGCGGAAGTGCAATCGGAAGCACATGCATCCGTAGGCCTGAAGAAGGTGTTGGGTGTAAAAGACCTGACGGCCCTTGGGGTAGCTGCCGTGATCGGGGCAGGTATCTTTAGCAGTATTGGCAAAGCCTCGTACGATGGTGGACCCGGCGTCATCTTCCTGTATATTTTTACGGCCATTGCCTGCGGCTTTGCCGCTTTGTGTTATGCCGAGTTCGCTTCTGCCATTCCCGTATCCGGCAGCGCCTATACCTATTCCTACGTTGCTTTTGGCGAGATCTTTGCCTGGATCATCGGCTGGGACCTGCTGATGGAATATGCCATCGGTAATATTGCGGTGGCTATTTCCTGGAGCGATTACTTTACCCATCTCCTGGCCAAAGTCGGCTTTCCCATGGCCGACTGGCTGACAATGGACTATAGCACGGCGCATAGCGCCCATATGACCGCTACAGGCACACTACAGGCAGGTGGCAATGCAGCGCCATTAGGCGATGCGGTTCTTTCGGGTTACCGGGCCTGGATACAAGCGCCACGCCTGGGCAATATCCCCATTATTGTCGATCTCCCGGCGCTACTCATCGTAGCGCTGATCACTTATGTAGTGTACGTGGGTATACGTGAGTCCAGGACAGCTAACAATATCCTGGTTCTTATCAAACTTGCCGTAATTTTTCTGGTCATTGTACTTGGGGCCTATTATGTAAACCCTAACAATTGGTCTCCTTTTACGCCCACCGGTTTCAGTGGCATTATGAAAGGAGTGTCTGCTGTATTCTTCGCTTATATCGGTTTCGATGCCATATCCACCACTGCCGAAGAATGCAGGGACCCCCAACGCGATCTGCCCCGGGGAATGATCTATTCTTTAATTATCTGCACAGTACTTTATGTAGTACTGGCATTGGTACTTACGGGCATGGTGCACTATACGCAATTGAATGTGGGCGATCCGCTGGCTATGGTCTTCGATGCCCATGGTCTCAAATTTGTTTCCGGCATTGTTGCGGCCAGCGCCATCATCGCTACCGCGGGCGTATTACTGGTATTCCAGTTGGGCCAACCGCGTATCTGGATGAGCATGAGCCGGGACGGTCTTTTGCCCAAAATTTTCTCACGAATACATCCCCGCTACGGCACACCTTCCTTTTCAACAATCCTCACAGGCTTCGTGGTGGCCATACCGGCTTTATTTCTCAATCTCGACGTAGTACTGGCCCTCACCAGTATTGGCACCCTCTTTGCCTTCGTACTGGTATGTGGAGGTGTATTGATCCTGCAACAACAGCCGGACCAAAAAAGAGGAAAATTCCGTGTACCCTATATAAACGGCCGCTTCATTTACCCCCCGATGCTCCTTACCGCACTTATCCTGGTCAGCAATAAGGCCCCGGAGCATTTCCGGGAATTACTCCGGCCCGAAGGATTTCCAATGGCGCTGTTCTGGATCGTGGCCCTTGTGGTCGCCTATTTTACCTACCAGCGCAAGCTTTCCCTCATTCCCGTATTGGGGCTTACCAGTTGCTTTTACCTGATGGCCCAGGAAAGTCACTCCAACTGGTGGCGCTTCCTCATCTGGTTGGCTATAGGCCTGGTGGTATACTTTGCTTATGGATACCGGAAGAGTAAGTTGAGAAAAAATTTCTCGAGCCCGGCAAGCCTCTCATAATAACAGTTTGAATATACCGAACATCGACTGGTGATAATCGCCGGCGGCTGAATGGACACAGCCTGCCGTTCCTTATGACTATTCGATGCTGAAACGCAGACGCAAAGTCCATCCGCGGAACAAACATTTACAGAAGCCTTACCAAGGTTAGTAAATCCCTCACTCTTTTAGCGGAGCAGGGTAACACTTCCGGTCGATCGTTCTACCCCGCCATTATCCAGCTCGGCAGTTATATGGTATATATAAGCGCCTGCGGGTTGTTCTATATTATTAAACCGCCCATCCCAGCCACGGCCTTCCAGGCTACGGGTTTCAAATAGCAATTGTCCCCAACGATTCAACACCTGCATATGGAATGTACGTACACTGGCAGTCAGCCGTTGTCGCGGAAAAAAATAGTCGTTCAGACCGTCGCCATTGGGTGTAAATATATTGGGGATATCGGTATAACAGTCTTTATACACTTGTATATTTTCTGAAGCGCGGCAACCATAACGATTGGTGACCTGCAACGCATAGTTACCCGGTTGTTGTACCATCATTTCAGGAGTAACTGCTCCCGTACTCCACAGGAAACGGTCGCCTTCCTCCGGGCTAACGCGGTTGGACAACACAATGGGGTTTGCCCCCGGGCATAAGAAGGTATCAATACCTAATATTACCCGGGGCATAGGAGCTACAAAAATAGGTTGTGTTAGCGTTTGCTCCGGGCAAGCGCGGAATTCTGCGGTTAGGCTAAGTTGCTGGAACCCTGGCTCTGTGAATGCATATTGCATGAAGGTATCTCGGGTAGATAATAAATATTCGCTATTAAGTTGCCAATGGTACAGCAGTAAGGTACTATCTTGGTTATAATGCAGCGTAACGGGTTCTCCGGCGCACAAGGTATCCTGATCGGTTTGGAGTATAAAAGGGACCATAGGAGCATCCACCCGGACGGCAGCGGCAAAGGTGTCGCTGCAAACAGATCCGCTAGCAGATAGGGTTACAAGGTATACGCCAGGTAGGGCGAAGCTGTGAAGAGGATTTCTCTGCTCGCTTCGCCACCCGTCAGCAAAATTCCAGCTCCAAGTAGTAAAGTAAGAATCGGATTGGTTTTGGAAAGCTAGGGCTGTACCGGTACACACTAAAGTGTCAACTTCAAATCCTGCGCTGTAGTCCATTTCCTTTACGGTATAATAGACTTGGGTATCGCACCCTGCTGCTTGGATATGAAGTCTGTAGGTACCCGCATGAAGATGGGATAGTATCGCTCCCTGCCCCATATGTCTATTCTGCAAGTCATACCAGTTGTATGTATACTGTACCGTATCATCGGAACCATTTTTCAATTGAATCGTCCCCGTAGCAGTATTTGTACAGGCATCATTTATTTGGACACTCGGCAATACACCATGAGGGAAACTAACGTAAAAAGTATCCCTATGATAGGTACAGGGTGCGGTGTAATAGCTTAAGGTATACGTACCAGCTTGGGTCACAGCTAACGTTGTTCCAACACTGCTATCCCCCCAACGGTATCCCCAGCCCTCCCTTCCTGATAAAAGGATTATTTCCTTTTGCCAACAGGTTGCAACAAGGTTGCTCACTTCCGATATGACAGTATCGTAATACACTTCTGCTATCACATTAGGAAGTGTATAAGGTAAACCTACGGATTTACCCACAAAAAATCTTTTCCTGTTGATCTGAAGTAAATCTGGAGGGGCATTAGGATTATTTATTACAGTTAAAGAATCATTATCAATATAATACAGCTTTTGATCTGGTCCGGACCTTATTTTTGTCGCTCTTGCTGTTGAATCTATTTTCCGTTTAGACTCTCCGGGATTTACGGCCTGCACTTCAAATTGGTATACACCATTAATGAGCGCATTTTTAAGCTCCGTTACATATAATTTTGTATCATCCGGCGAAAAACAAACACCATAATAACTTGCATATATTTTATCAAAAACAATCGGGTCGGACAGCTTGCCCGTTTTATTATCAAAGCGCAACACCTCCAGGCCAGCTGTACCCGACAAGGTTCCGTTGACGACAGCCAACTTTCTTCGGTCATTTGAAAACTGCATTGTGCCGACATGATAGAAATCAGGATTAAAGGAACCTACCTCCGAAACGACAGGTACGGAGCTGACGCCATCTGCTGTGATCTCAAAAGCTTTAAAGGCATTTCTTTTACGAGAGCGCAGGACCAACCAAACATTGCAATTTAAACCTGCAACCGCAGACATCTTTTCCGTAAACAGAGAGTCCAATAAAATACCCTTAGCGCCAACAACAACATCGCCGTAACCTCCATTCAAAGACATATCTACGATCGAGTAAAAGAGCTTGCCGTAGTGTGCGTCTGCCTCTTGCGGAGTAAGTGAAAAAACAATATATTGTTCAGGCCTTTCCGGGAACGGAACAATGAGCGCTCCCTGTGTTGTGCTGGCAGTATTGAATTGGTATGTTGTATCCGGCATTCCTATTAAAGCAGACCCATTAGGCATACGTTGCCCCCTACTGTCAAATATATGTGTACCATTTGTAAAAAAAAGCAAATGGCCATCGGGAGTACACACGGTAGCTGAACCTTCCCAAAAAAGCGTATCTAAAGGTGGAACGTAAAATTGGGCTATACCAGAAGAAAAATCAATGCCACCTTTACTTAGGATCCAAATATTGTCGCGTTGGGCGGATGCGAATTGACCGTTGAAAAGTAGTATATAAAAACAAAGTAAAAATCTACAATAAGAAGATAAAAATATATTCATGAGCCGGCAGCAAGAATTTGACATTAAAAGCAGTCTACCTACGGACAATTATCCAGCAGGAAGACTTGTTATGCACATAAGATAAATTATATTATCACACATATTTTCGATCTCAGCAATTTGCCATTCAGATCACTGACTCGAATCCAATATACGCCTTGTTTAACATCCCGTAAGCTCATTGATTTTTTTCCTGAAGAATATTTTAGTAAACGCCCGTCCATTCCGTACAGCGCGATGCATACCGGACTATTAGCAGATACATGCAGGAAATCTGTACAACCCGGGTTCGGGTATATACGGATACTTTCCTCCTCTGACCCCTCTCCTATAGAAACATTGCGTATTTTGTATAAATCTGAGGTATCAATGCAACCTTTTTCAGTTACCGTTATTACGGAGTAGTCTCCATTTTCCGTTACCGTATAATATCGTTCTGTAGCATCATCTATAAATACACCATTGAGCAACCACTGATAAGAAACATACGTATTTACTGTACCTAAAGTGTAACCATCAACTGTAATACCTGCCGGATCAGGCGGCAAAACATATACGGGAAAGTCGACCCATTCGCTAAGCTCTCCACAGCGTTCTACTCGCAGCCTTAGTAGCCCTCCGTTCTTACCTACGTTTATCTTTATCATTTTCCCGGCACCATCACCTGCCCAACCCACAGGTAACTCCCAATGATACGCTTCGACATCGTGCAAGCTTCCAGCTGTATAGTCTACCATCTGTCCAGCGCATACAGTATCTAATCCCAAAATCCTGATTTCAGACTCTGGCACCTCAATACAGAATCTTGCCATAAAGCCCTGCATCCAATTCATTGGGCCAAAAAGAGGAAAAGTATCCATATGACTTCCAGGAGTAGCCAAAGTATGGCTTGAGGAGCCACCACAGAAATATAATGACCCTAAATTATCCACCGCAATGTCAACTATACATTCATCTTGCGAACCACCGAAGTAACTACCCCATTCCCGTACTCCATCATCATTAAAACAGGCTATAAAACCGTCACCCCAGAAGCTACCTCCTGCATATTTAGTTTGAATCGTATTATCTGTCGCAATGCAAGTGTCACTTAATGTATAACCACAAATGTAAACTTTGCCCATTGCATCCGTTGCTATGTTTTTTACTTCATCCCTTTGGTTACCTCCATAATAAGTCGCCCACATTCTTTCTCCGGAAGCATTAAATTGAACGAGAAAACCATCCCTTACTCCTAGAAGTTCCGGAGCGTAACTTCCTGGACTCGAAATACCATTACTGCTTGTCGTTGTTCCAGAAAGATAGACGTTCATATTTTGATCAGCTGAAACAGAGGTTACATATTCCGCCTTGGAACCGCCAAAAAATGTCGCCCATTGGCGTACTCCGTCAGAACTAAACTTTGCTAAAAAGCCGTCTAAATCTTCAAATGCACCCGTTCCCATAGGCGCATGTGAGGGTTGATAGCTGTTTGGCGTTGCTATGGCATCAAGACTAGATGTCTGTCCCGAAAGAAATACATTCCCCTTAACATCTACGGCAATTGCGGGCGACATATCCCAATCGCTTCCTCCATAGTAGGTAGCCCATTGACGTACACCATGTTCATTAAACTTTGCTAAGAAAATATCTCCAATACCAGAAGCCACACCGCCTCCACCAAAATTGGGTTGATGACTCCCTATACTCGCAATACCTTGCTGGCTCGTGGTCGTCCCACATAAATAAACATTTCGTCCATCACAAGCTACATGACGGTTTGATTCAGTTAGAAACTCCTCTCCTTCTCCACCATAATAAGTTCCCCAAACGCGTCTGCCCGCTGTATCAAATTTCGCAAGAAAAAGATCATTGATATATCCGGCACGAAGTCCCCCTCCAAAGGTTTCCTGGTGGGCACCAGGAGTAGCAACATTCACTGCGAGAGTATCAGCACCAACTACGCTTGAGATATAGATATGTCCCAAGGTATCACACGCCATAGCCAAATTCGTTCCCCAATCTGAACTGGCGTAGTAGGTTGCCCATTGGCGCACTCCCGAACTGTTGAATTTTACAAAATAATAGTTTAAAACCCGTCCACCACCAGATTTAATGGTTTTAAAACTACCAACAGTTGCGATATTCATCGTGCTTACCGTTGATCCGCTATAATATATATTTCCTTGGGGATCGCAAGTATTATTGGCCACAATTTCGTAGCTCGACTCTCCCCCGTAATAAGAACACCAATCTAGCCTGGGATCAATGGTCAATGTGCCCTGATAAACTCCGACTTCGAAACTTAACTCATTTCCATTTAATTTAAACTTTGATGGTATTACTTTACCGTCGACTTGAAAACTGTAGGGACTTC
>JBEBWN010000067.1:0-14202 GCA_040392235.1 Taibaiella helva
AGACGCCTCCCTTTCACGGAGGAATCACGGGTTCGATTCCCGTACGTGGTACAAGGTCCGCAATATTATTGCGGACTTTTTTTAACCCCGAATTTGGGCGATTTTGCAGAATCCGTTTCCCGGAACAACCTGTCACATTCAGCCGAGTCGAAACGTGACAAGGAGGAACAAACATTGGCCCTTCACCGTGGTGGGGGCAAAACCGCCCAATCCCCGCGTCATGCCGATCCTGCTGTGAGCTGGATAAACTTTTATGGAGACATCTCCTGAGCATGAGCAGGGTGTTTATGTTTGGTAAAGTCAAAAGTAAAAAGGCTGATGACAGCCCCCCTTTCCGGGTCGAAGAATAGAGGGCACATTGAAGGTTAACCCATTCCGGGTTGATAGGGGATTCTGCCTTTCCGATATTAGTCGAACATATCGAACTCACGTTAATTGATTTATTATCATGTTACAATGTGTCTTTTTTGTTCTCGATTTTTCAATCTGACCTTGTAGCAATACACCTTTCTGGTTTTCCCTGTTTATCTTTGCCTCAATATAGATGTTCGCTTCCAGCGCAAGTACTATCTATATAGAAATGGCAGCTAAACTATTTTAATATGTCTATACATCCGTTAATGAGTAGTGTCCTTCCTATTTTACATTCGATAAAGGGGGATGGGGAAAAGCTGAAAAAGGTGCTGCATTTCCTGGAAACGGAGATTCTTCCGGGTGTCGTGCAGGAAGATGAGGTGATTACTATTCCAGAGGAGTTTGAAAAACAGGTGTCCTATATAGCGGATAGCATTTCCTTCGGTAATGTTTGCTATCTTAATCGGGACACCCTGGAGGTGGAAGATTTTCCGAAGGATATTGATGTCGAAGAGTGGGAGGACAGCACTGGTGAGCAGCTTGAAATCCGGAATGGGGAATGGAAAAATGTAATATATTTCGAACCCCTGGAATCGTCGGAAGCCTTCAACATTATGGAACGTTTTGCCGCGCAGTTGGATAATGTAAAATTAAATAACCATCTCATGAGCATATTGGGCCGGAAGAAACCCTTTGCTCAGTTTAATCATTATATTCATAACTCAGACCACCGGGAGGAATGGTTCGCCTTTAAAAAGAAAGCTTATGAACGGATCGTCCGCGAAATGATTTACGATGAGTTAAATAAGGAGGAATAATTGTTGTGTATTAGGTACTCTATATTATGTACTCTGTATTGTGTGCTCTGTATTGTGTGCTGGGTTAAAAGAAAAAAATAGATGACCGAAAAACAAAAATTTGATGCCCTTCAAAACGGAATAACAAAACATGCCTGACTTGACGCCAGGTAAAACTTAATAAAAACAATAGAATGAAACAAAGTGAAATCCTCACTGATATTTATACTCTTAAAATCTTAGACACAGAATACATCACCCATAACGTTAAGCGTTTCGTAGTGGAAAAGCCCGCGAATTTTTTTTATATACCGGGACATTCTACACACCTTGCTGTAAATCTGCCTGGTTGGGAAGATCAATGGCGCGATTTTACTTTTACCTCTCTCAATGAATGGGGTTATCTGGAGTTTATCATAAAAATATACGAAGATCACAACGGTGTTACGCAGCAGTTGAGTAAACTTAATGCGGGGGCAACATTGCTGATGAAAGGTGTGTTTGGTACTATTGATTTTAAAGGTCCCGGCATATTCCTTGCCGGAGGAACCGGTATTACTCCGTTTATTGCTATTTTCCGGGCCTTGTATTATAGTGGCAATATGCGTAATGTTGGACTTCTATATTCTAACCATTATCGCGATGACGTTATTTTGCATAAGGAGCTTACCCAAATGCTGGGTAATGCCTATGTCAACTTTTTCAGCAGGGAGGGTGTCATTGGTTTTGCTGAAAGGCGTATAGATCGTAAGCTGCTGGTAGAAACGATTCGTGATTTCGACAGCAGGTTTTACGTTTGCGGGCCGGAATCATTTGTGAATGATATGAGCCATTATTTATTGGAATTGGGTGCCCGTATCGAAGCAATAGTGGTGTAAGGTGTACACACAGGTTCGCGCCCTGCATGGACCTTACACACCGCAGGACATTTTATGAACGTTTCCACTGGATTCAACGCATATTCTGTGATGATAAACCAGGGTGTTAGTTTTGTAAACAGCTATTTCGCGGTATCGTGGCGTTGTTTCGTAGTATCGCGAAATGGTTTCATGCGCATCTGGCGTTATTCTACGCCACCATGACATCGTATCACGCGGCAGTGATGTTGTTCCATGGTGCCGTAACATGGTTTCGCGCGCCTTGACATTATCCCGTGTCCTCATGACATTGTATCACGCTCCTGTCACGCTATTCCCTGGTACGGTGATATTGTTCCATGTCTCCCTGATATTATAGTGCGCTACCATGAGATTGCCTCCTGCCTCCCCGATATTGTTCCGTGTTCCCGTGACATCGTATCATGCCCCCATAACGTTGTCCTATGGTACTATGACATGATTTTACGCCGCCGTGACATCATTTTCCGCTCCCGTGCCATCGTTCTATATTCCCGCAACATCATATCCTGCTACCGTAACCTTATACTAGATCCCCCTGACATCATTCCGCGCTCCCCGGATATCGCATCACGCCCCAGCAACATGATGCCGAAGTGCCGTGGCGCTGAAGCGTCCTGTTATTGTTTGCCATGATGTCCGGCGTTTGTTTAGAAAAGAGAAAATCCCCTGGCGACCGGGGTGGGATAGTACCATCACAGGGCGCTACGTACGAGGTATCATGTGCTACATTCTCGTGTTACTAGAAAAGAAGAAGCGTCCCTGATATTAAGGGGGGAAAACAAAGGGTGCTATATACCGGCATCAAGTGAAGCATAATTTGTCAGCCCGGCACCTCTTCGTTAGCTAGGGCGCCGTAGCTTTTGAATTTTGCTTTTTTACTTTTAACCTGCACAGGGTACGATGTATTATGAGCCCGTTTGGGAATAATTTTATGTTATGAAAAGAATAATCGCGGGTGTTTAACAATTGCTTTGTGTATATCGTAGCGGACTTTCTGTAGCTTTGGCACCGACAATGAAATTACAGTTGCGGTTATTGCTTTTGCTGCTTTTTTTCCTGGTGGGCCGGGGTGTGGATATACATGCCTTTTCGCTCCGGGAAGGCATTAGTTACGAAAATGTAATGCCTGCTGAAACGCCTGAACAGGCGCTGTACGGAAAGCTACAACCACAAAACGACATAGCTGATATTGTAGCTCCCGATAATAGCCTGGCCTATGAAGGCAGTTGCACTTTAATTGTCAAAGATAACGAGTCGGAAGATGAAGAACCGGTTAGCTTCAAAAAAGGCCGGTATGCCAAATCTTGGGCAACTGGTCCCGACGACTATTTTTCCACTGCTTTTTATGTTCCGGCTTGCCGGAATTTTTGTTTTTACAGAACCGGCTTGTTGTTTCCCGGACAACACCAGGCAGCCTATCTCTTCGGCCGGCGATACGCTGTTTTCCAGGTTTTTAGGATTTAGCCCAATTCTTTTGTTCCGTGACTGGCCTCTTTTTGCCTTGCCGGTCTTCCCTTGATTCATCTCTGTTTTATTCCTGTAGAAGCTATAAACTGGAGTTGTGGGGCAATGCTATGCCTATACCTGAAGATTTCATAAAATATACCGGTTAAATATTAAAATGTCATGAATAGACTACTCATGTTGGTGGCCTTGTGTACTTTGTTGAGCCTGGCTAGCTGCAAAAATGCTTCGGAAAAAAAAGAAGAAGCAGCTAAACTCTTGGTCACCAGGCCGCTAAAATTGGATACGGCTATTGTTAATGATTATGTATGCCAGATACGCTCTATAAAACATATAGAGCTGAGAGCGCAGGAACGTGGTTACCTGGAAAAATGCTTTGTAGACGAGGGACAGTTTGTCAAGCAGGGCCAATTGTTGTTTAAGATCATGCCCCGATTAAATACTGCGGAAATGGAAAAAGCCAGGGCAGAAGCCAATTTTACAGAGATCGAATATCAGAATACCAAGAAACTTGCGGATAGTAATGTGGTATCGGCTAGTGAGCTGGCGCTGGCCAAGGCGAAGTTGAATAAGGCTCGCGCAGAACTATCGCTGATGCAGACGCATTTGCAGTTTACAGAAATCAGGGCTCCTTTTGATGGTATTGTCGGGCACCTGATGTTACGCCCGGGCAGCCTGGTAGAAGATGGCGATATGCTGACCACGCTGGCCGATAACAGTAAAATGTGGGTGTATTTTAATGTTCCTGAAGCGGAGTACCTGGACTACAAAAGCAAAGAGGGAACCGGTATGATGCAAGTAAACCTGCTCATGGCGAACCATGAAATGTTTGCCTACCCGGGGTTGGTAGAAACGATCGAGGCAGATTTTGATAATGAAACCGGTAATATTCCGTTTCGTGCCACTTTTCCCAATCCTAAAGGGCTATTACGTCATGGCGAAACCGGTAATATTAAAATGCAGGTGCCTTTAAAGAATGCCATTGTTATACCGCAGAAGGCCACTTTTGAGGTGCTGGATAAAAAGTATGTATATGTTGTAGGGCAGGATAATGTTGTCCGGTCAAAGGAAATAGCCGTCGGGGCAGAAATGAGGGACTTGTATGTGGTAAACTCCGGCTTGGCTGAACAGGACAAGATATTACTGGAGGGATTACGTAAGGTTAAGGATAACGATAAGATAAGATATAACTATGAGGAACCTCAATCCGTCATCTCCAAATTAGAATTGCCAGCAGAGTAATTAGGAATTTAAAATCAAGCAAATGTTTAATAAATTCATTCAAAGGCCGGTTCTAGCAATAGTATTATCGGTCGTTATCATATTCATGGGTATATTGGCCATCGAGACGCTCCCGGTGTCGCAATTTCCGTCTATTGCGCCGCCTATGGTAGTGGTTAACGTGGCATACCCGGGAGCTAGTGCCGATGTATTGGTAAATTCTGTACTCATACCCATGGAGAAAGCTATTAATGGAGCACCAGGTATGAAATACATGACCTCCGATGCCACCAGCGCCGGCGAGGCTACTATCCAGGTGGTGTTTGACCTGGATGTCGATCCGAACCAGGCGGTAGTAAATGTTAAGAACAGAATTGAGCAGGTAACAAACCGGTTGCCGGAGTTGGTGCAACGCGAGGGACTTGTAGTAAGTTATACCTCGCCTAATATGTTGATGTACGTCAACTTGTACAGCAAGGATCCCAAGGCGGATGAAAACTTTCTGTACAATTTCGCCGGTGTTAATATCATACCCGAATTAAGTCGGCTTAAAGGAGTAGGTAGTGCCAAAATATTAGGTAGCCGCCAATATGCTATGCGCGTGTGGTTGAAGCCTGATCGTATGAGGGCCTATAACATCGCTACAGAGGAAGTAATGAAAGCTTTGGCCGAGCAAAGTGTAATCGGTTCGCCGGGCAGGATAGGGCAGGCCACGGGAAAGCGTTCGCAGGCGCTGGAATACGTGCTAACCTATGCCGGAAGGTTTAATAAACCGGAGCAATATGGCGATATTATTGTAAGGGCCAATGCCGATGGTGAGTTGCTCCGGCTAAAAGATATTGCCGATGTGGAGCTCGGCAGTGAATTCTATGATATCTATTCCAATATGGACGGTCATCCTTCGGCTGCGATAACGCTTAAACAGACCTATGGTAGTAATGCCAGTGATGTTATTAAGGAAGTTAAGGCTAAACTGGAGGAGATAAAAGACGGTTCTTTTCCTCCCGGGATGGAATACCAGATCAGTTACGACGTATCGAGTTTCCTGGATGCCTCGATAGAGAAGGTAGTACATACGCTGGCAGAGGCCTTTATATTGGTGGCTATCGTGGTGTTTTTATTCCTGGGCGACTGGCGCTCCACACTGATCCCGACATTGGCGGTTCCGGTGTCGCTGATTGGTGCTTTTATCTTCATGCAATTATTAGGGCTTACCATTAACCTCATAACCTTATTTGCCCTTGTTCTGGCTATAGGTATTGTGGTAGATAACGCTATTGTGGTGGTAGAGGCGGTGCACACCAAGATGGCAGAGGAACATCTGTCGCCTTATAATGCGGTTAAAAAGGTGCTCAAGGAAATCAGCGGTGCTATTATTGCCATCACTTTACTGATGACTGCCGTATTTGTACCAGTTGCCTTTATGACCGGTCCTGTTGGTATATTTTATCGCCAGTTTTCCATTACTATGGCCACCTCCATTGTTATTTCGGGTTTTGTGGCTCTGACGCTAACGCCGGTGCTCTGCGCTATGATCCTGAAAAATACGCATGGCCAACCCCGGAGAAAAACCCCCGTAAACTGGCTGATCGATAAGTTTAATAATTGGTTTGAAAGGGTAACCGGCAGGTACACCGGCCTGCTGAACCGCATTGTAGACCGTAGAGTGGTTACATTCGGCTTGTTGTTCGCTTTTTGCGGAGGTATATGGCTTACTTCCCAAACGCTTCCTTCCGGCTTTATCCCTAATGAAGACCAGGGAATGATCTATGCCATCATACAAACGCCTCCGGGATCTACATTAGAACGGACAAATGACATATCAAAGAAATTGCAGCGGATTGCGGAACATGTGGAAGGTATTCAATCTGTTTCGGCCCTGGCTGGCTATGAAGTATTGACTGAAGGCAGGGGATCTAATGCCGGCACCTGTTTGATCAATCTTAAGTCCTGGGCGAACAGGAAGCATTCAGCAAAAGAAATTATTGAAGAGCTGGAAGAGAAAGCCAAGGAAATACCCGGCGCCGCTATCGAGTTCTTTGAACCGCCTGCGGTGCCCGGTTATGGTGCCGCCGGCGGTTTTTCGCTACGTTTGCTGGATAAAACAAATTCAGGGGATTATAAGTCTTTTGGGAAAGTTAATGACGAATTTATGGCTGCATTGGCTAAAAGAAAAGAGTTGACCGGACTGTTTACCTTTTTTGCTGCCAATTATCCACAGTATGACCTGGAGATCGATAACCAGGCCGCAATGCAGAAGGGCGTTTCTATAAGCAAAGCCATGGACAATCTATCTATTTTAATAGGTAGTACTTATGAGCAGGGCTTTATCCGCTTCGGTAATTTCTTTAAAGTATATGTACAGGCTTCGCCAGAATACCGGGCCTTGCCAGATGATATCCTGAAGCTGTATGTGAAGAATGACCGGGAAGAAATGGTGCCTTATTCTGCCTTTATGAAAATAAAGAAACAGCAGGGGCTTAACGAGATTACCCGGTTTAATATGTACACGGCGTCGGCCATTAACGGATCGCCTGCTTCAGGCTATAGCAGCGGTGAGGCGATCAAGGCAATACAGGAGGTTGCTAAAACCACGCTGCCACGGGGCTATGATATAGATTGGTTAGGACTTTCTAAAGACGAGGTGGGCAGGGGCAACGAAGCATTATATATATTCCTGATCGTATTAGCCTTCGTTTATTTCGTTCTGGCGGCGCAGTACGAAAGCTTTATTATTCCCTTAGCAGTTATTCTTTCGCTTCCTGTAGGTGTATTCGGCGCTTTCCTATTGTTGAAACTGATGGGCTTGTCGAACGATATTTATGCTCAGGTAGGGTTAGTAATGCTTGTAGGGCTGCTTGGAAAAAATGCCGTACTCATAGTTGAATTTGCCGTTCAGAAACACCAGCAGGGCGCTACCATATTGGAAGCAGCCATAGAAGGGGCCAGGGTGCGTTTCCGTCCGATACTCATGACCTCTTTTGCATTCATCGCCGGCCTCATTCCCCTGCTATTTGCTACCGGTCCCGGCGCTATCGGTAACCGGACTATTGGTGCATCATCGGCCGGAGGTATGTTATTGGGAACCATTTTTGGTGTTATTGTCGTACCTGGTTTGTACTACGTGTTCGGCTCTCTGGCAGAAGGGCGCCAACTCATCAAAAATGAAGATGAAATGCCCTTGACAGAAAATATGGTGTCGAGCAAAAAGCGAAAGAAAAAGAAGTTCCGGTTTTTTAGAATTAAATCGGAAAACGAAGCCTGATAAAAGCAAAAAAGACCACAATGTTTAAAAGTAAAAAATATAACTACCTAGGGCTGGCATTATTGTCGCTCTGTTACAGCGCCTGTAAGCTGCCGGGGTTGGCAGAACAACCTCTTAGCCGGCCTATACCCTCTACGTATAGTTCCGGTACCATTGATACTCTGAACTCGGGAAGTGCACAGTGGAGAACGTATTTTACGGATACTTATCTGCAGGCTCTGATCGATTCGGCGCTTAGTAATAACCAGGAGCTGCATATTATGCTCCAGGAAATTGAAGTAGATAAGAACGAGATCAGGGCGAGAAAAGGAGAGTACCTACCCTCATTAAGTGTACGCGCCGGAGCCGGGCTGGAAAAAGTAGGGCGCTACACAAGCAGGGGGGCCAGCGATGCCGCCCACGACATCGCACCCGGAAGGGAAATGCCCGAGCCTTTACCAGACTATCTTCTGGCCTTGCAGGCTACCTGGGAAGTGGATATCTGGCACAAGCTCAGAAATGCCAAAAAGGCAGCAGTATCCCGGTACCTGGCCACGGTTGAAGGCAGAAATTTTATGATCACAAACCTGGTGGCGGAGATTGCTAACAGTTATTATGAACTGATGGCGCTCGATAACCAATTGGATATTCTGACGAAAAACATTGATATTCAGCGCAACGCTCTGGGTATTGTAAAGCTGCAAAAAGAGGCAACGCGGGTAACCGAGTTGGCAGTGCAAAGATTTGAAGCACAATTGTTGCACACGCAGAGCCTCCAATACGGTATTAAACAGCAAATAACAGAAACAGAGAACAGGATCAATTTCCTGTTGGGACGATACCCCCAGCCGGTATTGAGAAACACGAAGGGTTTTGAAAACCTGGTGCCCCGTATGATAAATGAAGGTATCCCGGCGCAATTGCTGACACACCGCCCCGATATAAGGAAAGCTGAACAAGAACTGGCTGCCGCCAAGTTGGATGTAAAGGTGGCCCGGGCAAAGTTTTATCCTTCCTTAGGCCTTTCAGCATCGGTAGGCTACCAGGCTTTTAATCCTTCTTATTTCTTTAAAACCCCGGCATCGCTGATTTATTCTCTTGCCGGAGAGCTGGCTGCGCCGCTTATTAACCGTAACGCAATTAAAGCCAATTATTATAGCGCAAATGCCCGGCAAATCCAGGCTATTTATAATTATGAACAGACCGTTTTAAAGGCCTACCTGGAAGTAGCCAACAACCTTTCCCGGATAAGTAACCTGGAAAAGAGTTACGAGTTGAACACCAGGCAAGTGCAGGCGCTATCCCGGTCCATTAATATTTCGGATGCCCTTTTTAAATCGGCTCATGCAGACTATATGGAGGTGTTAATGACGCAACGCGACGCCCTGGAAGCAAAGTTCGAATTGATCGAAACCCAAAAGCAACGCATGACGGTAATCGTAAATGTTTACCAGGCTTTAGGAGGCGGATGGGATTAATGTCTAGTCAAGCGTATTTTTCCGACTTACTACCCCATAGTTAACTGCTCGTCAACCCGTTGCCACTTTTTGATTTTGCCATTTCACCTTAACACCAGGTGTTTGTATTATGTACTATGTATCCGCGGGCTAATAGCTTAGAATTTTGTGTTGAGTCAAGCATACTTTATCGATTCTTTGCCAAATGCTTAATTGATTGTTATATGTTGTGCTTTTTGGTTTTACCTTCTTGTTTTTTACTTAACACGAGAGCCTAATGCCCCCTCAAATAGTTGCATAATTCCAGGATCTTTCCGGATTGTGCAACTATTTTTATATTTACTTAGTGCCTGGTCAAGCGTACTTTTTCGACTTATTATTCCATAATAAATGCTCATCAACCTGTTGTTGTCCATTTTACTTTTTACTTCAATACTGGTAATCAGGACTTTGCCTGATACAAAGTAACTTAAACAAATGAATATTCTATTGATTGAAGATGAGCCCGAATTGAGGGAAATTGTGCAAGCGTCGCTCAAAAAAGAGGGTTTCCTGGTGCAATGCGCAGAGAATTTTGGAGAGGGATTGAAAAAGATCCGTTTTTATGACTATGACTGCATATTATTAGATATTATGCTACCCGGAGGTGATGGGTTGCACATTCTGAAACACCTGAAAAATATAGGGAAATCCGAAAATGTAATCATCATTTCGGCACGCAATTCGGTGGATGATAAGATTGAAGGCCTGAACCTGGGGGCAGATGACTATCTTGCCAAACCGTTTCACATGGCGGAGCTCAATGCCCGCATCAAATCGGTATTAAGGAGGAAGACATTTGAAGGTAACAGGACGCTGGAATGTGGTAATGTAAAAATGGACCTGGACAATTTTAGCATATCTGTTGATGGGATATCCCTTGTGCTGAACCGGAAAGAATTTGATATCCTCGTACACCTGATGACGAATAGAAGCCGGTTAGTGAGTAAATCGTCGATAGCAGAGAAAGTATGGGGCGACTATATGGACACGGCAGATGATTATGAGTTTATATATTCGCAGGTAAAAAATCTCCGTAGAAAACTGAAGGCCGCCGGAGCTGAAGTTAAGATTACGGCTATGTATGGAATGGGCTATAAACTTGAAGTATGAGGCTACATTACTATACTTTAAGGCGTTTAGCACCTGCGCTCTTGCTTATTATCGTTGCCTGGGGCGGGCTGTTTTACTTCCTTATAAAGCGGCAGATAGAAAAAAGTGTGGACCGTAATCTTAACAATTATAAGCTGGACTTTATACAGGCCATCCGGCAGGATTCACTGCTGTTGACGCAGCATAGCTTTTCCAGCCATATTTATCATATAACGCCCATTACAGAGAAAGAGGCATTAAATGTAAAAGATATTTATGCAGATGATATATTATACCAGGATGGCAAAGCATTGTCTGCACGCACATTGGGAACGGCACTGGCATTGTACGGCCGTTACTATCGTTTGCAGGTAACGGCTTCCACTGTGGAAGAGCGCGTGTTGATCAAAAATGTAATGTATAGTCTTATTGTATTATATGGGGCATTGTTATTGAGCATTCTTTTTGTACATCATTTTTTGCTTAGGACAGTCTGGCGACCTTTTTATGCCCTGATCACCGGTATGGAGCGATTCCGCATAGGCCATGGCGAGGCCATGACGGATGTATCTACTGCTATATCAGAATTCGCCTTACTGAACGATGCCATGAAGGAGCTGGTTGCCAGGGCTGAACATGCCTATGCCCAGCAGCAACAGTTTACCGGGAACGCTTCTCATGAACTGCAGACACCCATAGCGATTTGTCTGAACCGGTTGGAATTGCTTCTGGAACAGGATGATATCAATCCTGCAACAGCCCAGGTTATTGTGTCGGTAATGGAAAGCCTGAGCAGGCTTTCCCGCTTAAATAAAACTTTATTGTTGCTGACCAAAATTGAAAATGATCAGTTTCCCCTGTCTTCTATGGTTAATGTAAATAACCTTGTACAGGATATACTCGTCGAATTGAAGGACTGGATGCACCATAAACAAATTAATATAGAACTGATAAGGGATAAAGGTCCTTTGATTTTTTGCATGAATGAGGCGCTAGCCGGTATAATGATAACAAACTTGCTGACGAATGCTGTGATGCATAACAAGGAGCGTGGCAGTGTATATATTATGTTGGAGCGGAACAAGCTGGAAATAAGAAACACGGGCGAAGAAGAGGCCTTGGATAGCCGACTGATATTTACGCGTTTTTACAAAAAAAGCCAAGGGCGGCAATCGTCGGGCCTGGGATTGGCATTGGTAAAGGCTATCGCCCTGCGCTATGGCCTGAGCCTGGATTATAGCTATCGGGACAAACTGCATATTATTACTGTTTTGTTTCCCTCCGGATAATTGCTCCCGATTCCTTCCGGTTTTGGCTCTTAATCTTGTCGGGTAAAACAATATAAACGGCAATGAAAAAGAGACTTACTTTACTGTTCGTGTTATGCATAACCGGAAGGGAGACGGACGCACAAGAAGTACAGGGTATACAACATGTCGTTCCCTGGCATGTGGATCTGGTGCATGGTTTAGAGGAATATAAAAGAGGGCAGCACTTTGAAGTGCGTGCAGACCTGGGCGTAAAACAGTATTATAACACAATGAATGTTGACCTGGAATATGAGCGCGCTTTATCCAGACGTTTGGGGTTGGAGATAAAAGTACCCATGGCATTTTACGGTCGGCGGAAGCCCTGTCGTAAGACTGACGGGAACCCGATACCCAATAAGGTCGAAGGGGTTGAGGCAGGGTTGCAATATGTTGTGGCGCTGATGCCGCGGGCACATTTAACTATGGCCCTGGGGGTGATGCAGGCATGTTACCTGCAACCCTTCCGGTTTTTAAAAAAAGACAGGCATTTAATAACCGGTTTCTCGGAAAGCCTGGTAATGGTTTTGGGTAAATATTGGAACAGGCATTGGCATACTATGCTCTATGCCGGACCGGAATGGAAGCAGATCAATGGAGAGGGAGCGAAATGCACTTTTCAATGTGATCTTAGTATACATTATCAATGGACAAAGGCTTGCACTGCGGGGATCGAGTATGTATGGAAAAGTGAGGAGCATGAGGCCGGGCTGCTGTATCCACAGGCAAAATTCGCTGTTCGGGAGCATATGGAATTGGGTATTGCTGCTGGCATACCTTTGGAAGGCGGGCCCGATGCATGGCGTTTTACTTCCGGTATTACTATTAAATTATGAGTTTGCTCTTACGTTTTTTGTTGAAGGATGAGAGGCTAATAAAAAAATGTTATGAAGAAAATAATGTTGAGTGCAGGAGCCAGCCTGGTATTTGGCCTGGTATCTGCTCAGAAAATACCCGGAAAGGAAGTACCATCGGTTATCCTGAATAATTTCGAAACCAAATTCCGTACTGCCGAAGACATTACCTGGAAACGGAAAGGAGGTAACTATGAGGTGGAGTTCGAGATGGGTAGTCGTGATTTTGAGATAAAATATGATTTCAGGGGGAATAAACTTTATTATAAAGAAGAACTGGATGTTAAAACGCTGCCGGGTAAAGTCCGGGCGGTCGTCCTCTCGAACTACCCCGGCAGCCGGATAACATCGGCGGAAAGGGTGGATAATGGTCAATCTATTTATATTGTAGAAATCAGCGATAAAAAGAAAGATGAATGGGTTATTGTTGTTAGCAACGTTGGTCAGATCCTGTCCCGGAAACAAGATTAATGTAAATCGGTTTTCTTATCCTATACTTTACCGGTGCCGGTATTTTCAGCTAAGACCAATTGTTTTTGCTTAAAAATGATTCCAGTTGTTTGTATTTAAGGATTTTTATACGCTTGCCTTCAGTAGCCAGAACCTCGGCCTGAGCCCATTCATTGAAGATCTTGAATAAGGTCTCGTAAATGGTGCCGGAGTAGGACGCGATATCCTGCCGGGAAATAGTTGCCTGTATAAACCCTTCCTGGTCTTCGCCGAATGTGCTGCTCAACATTAAGAGTGCGGCCGCGATCCGGCCTTTTACGTCCATATGGGCCAGGTCGGCCATTCGTTGTTCTGCATAATGCAGTTGTTCTGCATAAACCTGCATCAGCTTATGGCTCAGTTTTGGATTGGTCAGCAGGCTGGCCTCTAAGTGCCCGGCGGGTATGAAGCAGGTACAGACCGGTTCCAATGCTGTAGCCGATACCCGGAAAGTATCATCGCCAAACCCCCTGATGCCGATCACATCATTACTCCTCGCGAAACGGATAATTGTTTCTCTTTGGTCCTTGCCTTTTTTATGAATCTTAACGGCGCCCGAAATCATAAAGAAAATACCTTCAACCGCCTGGCCTTCTGAAAATATCTGTTCGCCTTTTTTGAAAAACAGGGTCTTTCTTTTTATCGCGGTCAATTCAAGCCATTCTTCCGAACACGATTGACAAAACAGGCAACTGTCCAGATCACATTCTTTCTTAATGTTCATTTATTTATTGTTAATGCAATCTTTATTGTCTTAAAAAGACTAAAAATGTATAAATTAATATTGCTTTTGCAATACTTTTGTGCTCCAATTTAGCAAAGTATAATGAAAAAACATGACGAAAGTATTCCATTAGCGCCATCTATGGTTTCTTTAAGTTCAAAAAGTGGCATTAATCCCGGTTCCGGTAAAGTAAATAAACGGGTTTTTTACTTGAGCATCCAGGCCATTGTCAATGCATTGATCATTGGGGTTATAGCCAAA
>JBEBWN010000068.1:0-14040 GCA_040392235.1 Taibaiella helva
GGCAATGCGTAAACGGTGCAAGAACTGGTAACCCGGTTCCACGTTTAACTTAAGCGTAGCAATGCCTGCACCATCCTGGCCCCGGTTATGCTGTTTCTCCATCAGGAGGTATAACTTATTTAACGCGTAAAAAGAAGTTCCGTACTTACGGTGATAATAAGAAATCGGTTTGAGCAAGCGAATGTAAGCAAGGCCACATTCGTGTTTTAAAGCGTCTGACATGAGGACGCAAAGTTAAGCTGAAAAATAGAAAACTAAGAAATGCGAAACAACAATACACACATAAATAAAATTTCTATTAAATTTATTAAAACTCCTGCATTCGTTTGTCATTTTTTTACAGGATCCGATAAAAAATTCCCGCCGATAAGGGCGGGAATATAAAAACCTCATATATAAATACTTCTACCGGAAACCAGGATGTGGGGGTAAGGGAATATGAATAGATACAGAACCACCCCTTGGCGGCAGCGGCGGAGCCGGAACTGCCACATATCTGCGTTGACCGCGATGATGCTTCCCGTAATAATGCCCCCTGTGATGCCTGCGATCGTCGTAACGGTAAGCTTCACGCATGCCTTGCTTGTATCCTTTATAATAAGCCTTTTTAACCTTTCGTTGCTCCTTATAGTGGTGCCGGTCATGAGGATTACGTCCGCGGGCATCCGCATCTGGTACTAAAAACAAGCCTAAAAAGGCTATAAACGCAATAACAAAAAGATGCTTTCTCATAAAATCAGTTTTAAAACAGTTATTTAGTAATTTATTCCTCCCGGCGCCGAAGAAATGCTTTATAAGAATACAGGTCGTTCTCCTTTCCCTTATTCATTATGCTTATTAAGACCTGGGCTGGCCAAAAAGGTTTATCAGGTGTAAACCCTTGTGCTGACAAATATTTGTTAAGGCCCTTTTTGGGTTCTCTTTTTAACTTTTAACGTAACAACAGTACATTTGAGCTTTTAAGAAATCAACCACATGTTTCAGTTCGATCCGCTGCCACTAACCGGTGCATATCTTATAACGCTTCCCGCATTCCATGACGACCGCGGCATATTCAGCAAAACGTTCCAGGCCAGCCTTTTTGAGCAGGCCCGTATTCCTTTTGAGCTGAAGGAAAGCTATTTTTCCGTATCGAACCAGGACGTGATACGCGGAATGCATTTTCAGCTTCCGCCCCACCAGCATGCTAAGGTTGTTTTTTGCCCCTCCGGCTGTATTTGGGATGTCATTATCGATCTGCGCAAAGACAGCCCAACTTATGGGCAACACTACGGCGCCGAACTATCTGAACACAATCATAAGGCGTATTACATACCGGAAGGCTTTGCCCACGGCTTTAAGGCCCTATGTGACCAGGCTATCACTTATTATCTCGTTTCCTCTGAATATCATAGAGAAAGCGATACCGGCATTCTTTTTAATAGTTTCGGCATGGACTGGCAGTGCTCCCAGCCTGTCATTTCGGATCGGGACCTGTCTTTCCCTGCACTGGAAGATTTTGAAAGCCCGTTCCGGCTGCCAGGCTAGCCGCTTTTGACAGAACCGTTTTTTATCTATGGCGATAGTTATACTTTATTTTCTTTAATTATTGCCGACTTTTGCAAAGGTATATTGCAGTGTAAAAGCTCCATGAACAACAAACAAAGATATATTGCATTGTCAGAACAGCATGTCCAGCTACCGGTATTCTACCAACCCTGGTGGCTGAATACGGTTTGCCAGGACTGGGACATTGCCCTTGTAGAAAAGGATCAGAAATTACTTGCCGTATTTCCCTTTCAAACAGAAAAAAAACTAGGACTGACGATCATACGTAATCCGCTGCTAACACCTTATCTCGGACCACTCTTTCTTTACCCGGCAGAACTTCCTGTACACAAAAGGCTTCACTGGGAGGAGCAGGTTTTTGAAGCGTTATGGCAACAGTTACCTCCATGGGATAGTATCGATATCCAATGCACGCCAGACTTTGAAAACTATTTTCTTTTTCATGGTAAGGGTATATCTAACAATAATAAATTGACCTACCGGTTGCAGCTATCCGTCTCCGAAGAGGTATTATTGCGGCAATTGCAAAGCAGCCATCGCAAGCGTATCCAGCAGGCGGCAGCTCTGTATAGGGTTGCTGAGGGCATTGATTTCATGGAAGACTTTCTGAAGCTTCATGAGCAGACCTTCAACAGGAAAAAGAAAAAATATGTTTATAAAACGGGCTTCATAGAAACCCTTATCCGGAACAGCATTGAAACCCAAAAGGGCAGGCTGTGGGTTGCCCTAGATGCGCAACAACAGGTAATGGGAGGGGTTTTTACGGTGTGGGACGAGCATGCCGCCTACCTGCTGTTGAGTGCGGTTAATGTACAGGAAGCGCATAAAGGCACTATCTGCCAGTTGATCTGGAATGCCATAGTACAGGCAAAAGCCCAGGGGCTTGCTATTTTTGATTTCGAAGGTAGCATGGATAAGGGTATCGAACATTTCTTCCGGCACTTTGGCGGAAACCGGCAGAACTATCTCCGCCTGTCGAAGGACAAATCCTTCCTATGGCGCATAAAAAAATATATTCTAGGCTAAAAAAACAGAGATGACAAAAAGAAAATTCAATTCACTCGGCGGACTGGTTTTTTCTACTAACCCCGATTTAATGCAGCCTGCAGATGAGGAGCCACAGCACACACCGGAACCAGGGCAGCAGAAGCTACGCGTTAAACTGGACAAGAAACAGCGGGCGGGAAAAATTGTGACGCTGGTAGAAGGTTTCGAAGGTCAAGAAGCCGACCTGGCCGAATTAGGAAAAAGACTAAAGACGAAATGCGGCACCGGCGGCAGCGCCAAGGAAGGAGAAATTATTATACAGGGCGACTATAAGGAAAAAATTGTAGGCTGGCTTAAAGAATGGGGCTATAGTCAGACTAAAGGACTGTAGGGTTAAGTCGAAAAGTGATAAGTCAAAACCAAAAGCGTCAATAGTTTGACAAATAGTCAACTACCTGATAATAAGTCGGCAAAGTGCGCTTGACTAGTATTAGGTCAAAGGTGATAAGTCAAAACCCAAAAGGGACAAGACACTGGTGAAGGAGCAATTAACTATGGAGCAATGGGTTGACAAAGTACGCTTGGCATGACACTAACTGTAGTAGCACCTGCTATTTCGGTTTCCTGACAATGATTTCCACTCTCCGGTTCAGGAAGCGATTCATTTCGGTATCATTGGGCATTATCGGCTCCGCATCGGCCCAACCTTGTACATGCATCTGTTCGTCGCTCAGCCCTAGGGAAAACAGGACCTGCGCCACCTCCCGGGCTCTCGAAAAAGATAACGCCTCATTAATATGAGGAGTACCGGTATCATCTGTATATCCATTAACAAAAAAAACAATATCCGGCTGATGAATATATGCCGATACCTGCTCCCGGATAATAGCTTTGGCACTGTCGTTAATCCCGGTTACGTTGGTGACAAAATGGAGCCGTAAAAGCAAAGTATCCTCCAGCGGAGGGCTGTAATTAAAATTAAGAAGCGCGAAGTGCAGTGTATCAGGACTTACAATATGCATATCCGTATAACGCAATGTATCGTCTTGGTCGGCATAACCGGGCCGGTATACATGAACAGCATATTGTTTATCCAACACTACGGAAGCCATATAGCTGGCATCGCCACGATTGCTTTGAAAATGATAAAGCAACTGGCCGGTAGCAGCGTCATACCATTCTATTTGGGCGTAGTTCAACCGCTCCCTGGTAATACTATCATATACTACGCCATAGACATAGGTATAGGACTCGGGCCGCTGCTGCTCCTGCAACACTACTTCATACACATCCATTCCCCCCTCCCCTCCGGGCCGGTTAGAGGCAAAATAGGCTTTCTTGCCGTCAGGCGCTACACAGATGCTAACATCGTCGTCGGGAGAGTTAACGGCTGTACCCATATTCTGGGGCTTTTGCCAATGTCCGCTCTCCTTTCTACTCAAAAACAGGTCATGTCCTCCCAAACCGGGATGGCCATCTGAAGTAAAATACAACGTTTTATTATCCGCGGCGATAAAAGGCGCCGTTTCGTCGAAAGCCGTATTGATTTCCGGTCCCAGGTTTTCCGGAACCTGCCACAATCCGTTTTCAAACCGGGATACCCATATATCATTGCCACCATATCCTCCCTCGCGCGAGCTAACGAAGAATAGCTCTTTATTATCGCTCGAAAGCGAAGGCATTCCCTCGTAGCCTGGTGTATTTATAGTGGCGCCAAAAGGAACGGGTTGGGACCACCCCTCCCTTTCAGTATAGGAAAAATACAGATCGCAGCCCCCGGCTTCCCATCCATTGGGACTTCTGTTACCACAACGCATAAAAAAAAGATAATGACCATCGGCGGAAATCATTTGCGCCCCCTCTTGTTCTGAGGAATTCGGCGGACTGCCCATATCCCGTGCCACAAACCATCCGCCACAGGAATCCCGCTGCGCTATATAGAAATCCTCGTCTATACCATTCGTTTTCCGGGTAAATACCAGTGTGCTGTCATTTCTGCTAATCGAGGGAAAATATTCATCATATTTAGAATTAATACGGCTGCCCATATTCTGCGGCGTCGCTGCAGGTTCGCCAACCGGTAGTTGCCGGGCAAATTGTATATTCTGTAAAAGACGCTCATAGGCTACGCTGGCAGTGTTTCCTTTATACCACCGCTGCAATATTTGTTCGGCTTCGTTATATTGTTGCGCCCTGAACAACGCTGAAGCAAAGGGCAGAGCCATAGTGGCCGCCTTGGATGGGCAAGTGTTTAAGGCGCGCCGATAAACCTGTGCTGCATTACCGTGTTTACCTTGTCCGCTATATAGTGTTCCGAGCGCCATATAGGCGTCTGCATAGCAGGGATTGCTTGCAATGCTCCTTTCAAAGTACCGGGCCGCAGCATTGCTCCTGTTTTTCTTCAGGCAGTCCTGCCCCTTATAAAACAAGCGCTCACCCTTTCCGGCGACCAGCTGCCGGGAATACAGAAGATTAGGAAAAAGAAACAGAACCGTTAGAATAAGCAAACGCATTGCCTTACATCGTCATTAAAGGCATGCAATAAACGGATTTTTTTTAAAAAATTAAAAAGGTATGACTAATTTGCCCGGCAGTAAAAGCCGCTATGCCTATACATCTGCTCTTCAGCTGTCAGAAATTCCGGTATTAGCCAAAGTCACATACATTAACTTAAAACATATTATTGACGTCGTACCAGGACTATGCTTTATATAAATAAGATTTACGAAGGACTTATACAGAACAAATACCTGTTATTCCTGTTCTTCTGGATACTGGCTCTTACCCTGTATGGCCCTGCTTATAAAGGCGGCTTCTATGAAGACTTCTGCGAATTTGCCGAAAAATACAAAACATTACCTTTTCCTGCATTTCTTAACCTCACCCCCTCCAGTCTTTACCAGGGGGTAAATCTTTTCCACTATATTTTCCTGCAGCTTTTCGACCTCGCACCCCTGCCCTGGTTTCTTCTATTTACGGCATTACATGCTTTAAATGCAACACTGGTTTTCTTTTTCTTCCGGAATTTCCTGGGGATGCACGGACTTTTTCAAAATAAAATTATAGCTTTTGCCGGCTCTTTGATCTGGTTGTTATCACCAGTAGTATGCGAGGCAGTTATATGGAAGGCCACCAGTCATTATCTAACCAGCACAGCTTTGATCTTTTCGATACTGAACATAACTTTACTTTGGCTGAAGGATCATAAGGGACAACGCCTGGCATGTATATACATTTTATACGCGATATCAACTACCCTTTTGGAGTTATTTTACCTGACGCCGGTATTAATTGCCCTCACAATAACGGCCTTGTACGCGGGGAAAGCAAGCGGCAGAGCTCTGTTCAAAAAGATATTGGCCATAGCTGGGCCGCTTATCCTGATCTGGTGCCTGTATTACCTTATTTTCAGCCTGGCTTCCCACAAAACGACAGCCCGGGCAGACTTTGATATATCCGAGGTATTAGCTCCCGGTTATGTTATCAGCAGGCTACTGAAATACCTGTTTTATATTATAGGCATGGAATTCCTTTTTTCGCCGGAAGCCAGGAAGATGCTGCATCAATTCACGGAGTATCAAGGTGTCTGGATCATTACCGGCGCTGCCGTACTTTTCTACCTGATGTGGGGTTGCTTTAAATACCGTAATTGGAGCCCCGGGAGCAGGGCTATTTTTTCCCTGTTTTTGCTAACCGGCTGCAGCTGTATGATCATATTGCCCATGTGGTTTTACGATACCTTTCCCTACCAGGGTAGCCGCTACTATTATTTCCCTGGCATCTTTTTCTACATGCTGTTCGCCACGGTTATTGTACAGGCTATACCGGCTAGAAAAATAAGCAGGGTCATTTTACTGGCTTATTGGGTTGCCTGCATTTGTGCAGCATACCTGTTGATATTAAATGTACGGGGTGCTTCCACCGTATTTTACGGCCTAATCAAAAATTTCAAATGGCAACAAAAGAAAGAAGTTTTCCTGCTCAACCTTCCCATACTGCAGAATGGCGTCGGTATTATCGGATCGGATAACCCCAGCAATTTTGCCTATCATATGCGCATTTTCAGGAATGATACGGCCACGGCAGAAATATTCGATATCTCTTCCTACAACATGACTACCCGTTGGGACGGTGCACATGTTACCGTTCTGGATAGCCTGCAGATAAAGGTTACACCTAACCAATATGGCTCCTGGTGGTGGCATGCTGGCTTTGGCGCATCAGACTACGAAAATGACCGCTACAAAGTAACTTTCATTGATAATGGCTTCAGTTACCTGCTCCAATTCAAAAAAACACCCGGTAAGGATGCCGTGATCCTGTTCCAGGTAGGGGATCAATGGAAGGAGGTAGACAGGGCAAGGTGGAACGAAGAACAATGGTGATTTTACAAAATTTCTTTACTTTGCCCATTAATTAGCCCTCATTTGTATGCTTTTTTTCTTTGCCCGGGGAATTATGGAGTAACCCGGAACCCGGGAAGGAAATAATAGATGCAGGAGCGTACGGGCCTTTCATAATCAGTTACACATTTTCAAAAAAATGAAATACACGCCAATTCATCCCAAACTCTACAGGCAAAACCGCGACCGTTTTATGGCGGCCATGAAGCCATCGTCCATTGCCATCTTCGCCGCTAACCCGGTAGTGGCCGAAAATGGGGATGCCGTTTACAACTACAAAGCCAATTCTAATGTGGTGTGGCTCTCCGGCATTGTCCAGGAAAAGACTATGGTTATCCTGTATCCGGACAATGCCGATGCTTCGGCCCGGGAGGTGCTTGTGATACAGCGCCCCAACGAGATGCTGGAAAAATGGAACGGGCACCTGTTACGTAAGGAAGAAGCGATGGCTATCAGTGGCATCAACAATGTACAGTTTGTAGACAATATTGATGCCTCTATCCAGCTTTGGATGCACCATGCAGATAATGTTTACCTGGACACCAACGAGAACGACCGTATGGGGGAAAGTATATTACGTACCGATCTTTTATTTGTTCACCAGTTCCGGCAGCAGTACCCCCTTCACCAATATGAACGTGCCGCCAAGATACTGAAGAATGTGCGTGCTATAAAAACAAAGGAAGAAGTTGAAGTATTGCAAACAGCAGTAGATATTACACATAAAGCATTTCTCCGGGTATGTCAATTCGTACAACCCGGTGTAATGGAGTACGAAATCGAGGCGGAAATCACACATGAATTCCTGCGTAACCGCGCCACCCGCCATGCCTATGGCTGTATTGTAGCCAGCGGCGACAGGGCCCGTACACTCCATTACGTCGACAATAACCAGGAATGTAAGAGCGGCGAACTACTGCTCATGGATTTCGGGGCAGAATATGGCAATTATAATGCTGATCTTACCCGTACCATACCGGTGAATGGGAAATTCACCCAACGTCAGAAGGAAGTATACAACGCCTGCCTCAATGTGCATAATTTCTGCGCGTCCATTTTGAAACCCGGGATCAACTATGCCTCGTACATCGACAAGGTCAATAAAGAAATGGAAAAACAACTGGTCGGTATCGGGCTGATATCAAAAGCCGACATTAAGAACCAGGATCCGGAAAATCCTCTTTACCGGAAATATTTTTACCATGGTATCGGACATCATTTAGGCCTGGATGTGCATGATATTGGAACGCGCAATCAACCCGTTAAAGAAGGGATGTTATTCACTATCGAGCCCGGCATTTACATAGAAGAAGAACAAACCGGTATCCGGATCGAGAATAATTACTGGTTGACAAAAACAGGCAGTAAAAACCTGTTCAAAGGTATTCCTATAACGGTTGAGGAAATAGAAGGAGCAATGAAGCGGACCAAGGCTAAATCATAATGAGTCAACCGCGTTCCTGAGTCAAAAAAGATGTAATCTCATGCACAAAGCACCGCAACACCCCATGTATTCCCGTCCCCAAAGAAAGAAAGGCGATACAGCGCCCAAAGGACTCCTTATCGGCATTCTTTTTCCTTTAGCGGGCATACTCCTGCTCTACTTTTTCTGGTCGGGTCAAAATTCTTTTGGCAGCTACCTGAAGATGTTTGTGCAATTCAATTATCCGTCGTTGATGAATACGGCGTCTAAAGTTGTTTCGCTATCTGTAATTACAAACCTTATCCCTTTTTATTATTTCCTGAACAGGAAGCAATACCAAACGGTAAGGGGTTTACTGATAAGTATGGTCTTATACCTGTTATTGATTGTTCTGTATAAATTCGTTTGGCAATAAAAAAAATACAAAAAAAGTGAATGGATTTTTTTGCCGGTAAAAATCCATTCACTACCTTTGCATCCCGCAAGCGGATATAGTTCTATGGTGTAAAGGTAGCACAACTGATTTTGGTTCAGTTAGTCTTGGTTCGAATCCAGGTAGAACTACAAAAAAGCAGCCTCATGGCTGCTTTTTTGTTTACACATATATACCTTATAATCGGCAAGCCCCCTTATCGAACTAATACCAACCGCCAATCCCGGGGTTGATCCTTCCAGTATATACTGATCTGATGATCGTCTTGTTGCCGTACTACTTCAAGGTGCACAAAGTGATGATCTACTATTAGTCCTTTTATGGAAACACGCTCCAGGTAGCCCGGCAAACAAGGCGCCTGAAACCGGATTTCTTTCTGTTCCACATCAATTTTCATTTGTAACATAGCATCCAGCAGCAGGAATACAGCAGATACAGACCAGGCCTGCGGCGAGCAAGCTACCGGGTAAGCTGTGGGCCCTTCGCCTTTACGCCGCTCAAAACCGCAGAACAATTCCGGCAGCCTTTGAAAAGGAATAAAAAGTGAAGCATCGAATAAGCCCGTCACCAATTGCATGGCCTCTTCTTTGAAGCCATAGCGGGCGAAACCTAAAGCAATCAGGGAAACGTCATGCGGCCATACAGAACCATTATGATAGGACATAGGATTATACCTTTTCTCACTGACAGAAAGTGTCCTGATACCCCAGCCATTAAACATATCCGGCTGCATCAGGGTCTTCACCAGCCGGGCGGCCAATTCATCTTCCACAATACCCGTAAATAATAATTGCCCGGCATTGGATGATTTAATATTGCAAGCTTTTTTAGCTCCGTCAAGAGCTATTACAAAGCACTTCAACCCTTCATCCCAGAACGCCTTATTAAAAGCTTTCTTCAGGGTTTCCGCCTCACGGAGCAACCGGGTTGACCATTCTGCCGGTTCGCCCAGCCGGGCGCCCAATTGGGCAACATAGCGCTTTGCAGCGTACACGTAGCCCTGCACTTCACATAAGGCCAACGGGGGCGTTGCCAGCAACCCGGTACTATAAGAAACCGCATCGTAGCTATCTTTCCAGGCCTGGTTACTGAGCCCGTTTTCAGCCTTATGCTGATACTCTACAAAGCCGTCCCCGTCCAGGTCGCCATAAGTATCTATCCATTGCAATGCCGCTATTATATTGGGCCATATTTTGCTGATCGTTTCCAGGTCGGCGGTTCGTTCATAATAAGCTCCGGCCAGTATCAGGAACAGCGGAGTAGCATCGATTGTTCCATAATACTGTTGAAAAGGTACTTCTTTTAAAGCGACCATTTCACCTTGTCGGGTTTCGTGCAAAATTTTACCGGGCTCGGCATCGGTAGCCGGATCTGCTGTTGTTGCCTGCAGGGCCGACAGGTACAGCAACACGTCCTTCGCCAGGCCTGGTGCAATCCATAACGTTTGCAAAGCCGTTATCAATCCATCTCTTCCGAATGCGGTATTATACCAGGGCACACCGGCATAAGGATATTTTCCATAAGGAGTATCGGCCATCAATGATACCAGGTCCACCTGCGACCGGTGTATCCAGTGGTTAAATTGTTCGTTTGCTGTTTCCAGCAAAGGGAAATAAGCATTATTCTTACGCAACGCCGGCTCAAGCAGCGTCCTGGCCTGCGCATAGGATAGAAATGTTTTATGCACTTTATTGTTTTGGCCGAAATAAATAGAGTAATCCAGCCGCTCAGTTTGCCCCGGAGCTAATGTAAACCGGAAAAATACCACAGCATCGTTATCCCTTCCCGAAAATTCTTTGGAGAATTCTATTATAGATACCCTCTGTACCTGATCCAAACCATAGTAGGGCAAACGAAGCGACCTGTTGTCGGGGAATTGAATTCCCTGTAACTCGCCCTTCACACTCCGGGCAAGCCCCCTCACTTCAAATATATCTTTAAAGTCGCTGCCAAAGTAGAAGGATATCTCCAGGGTTACTGCTTCGCTACCATAATTTTTAAGCTCCAGCTTTTCATGAAAAAAATCTTCTTGTACAAATTGGCTACGCCTTAAATGTACAATACCCGGCGCCAGCGACCGGCCATCGGCCAGAACCATATAGGGATTGATCAGATCGACAGAAAGAATTTCATTTTCCTCTTTAATATTAGAACTTAATAGATCAGGCCGGAGTCCGTTCAGCAACATTTCAAGCCGGTTTAAAAACCGGGTGTCCCGGCTATATAAACCTTCAACCCCTTTACCGCCCGAAGCGATATTACCCCAACGGTTCAATATCGCAAAGGTATCACAATGGTTTAAAACCTGTATCCTGTCGTCCGTGTAGGCAGGATTTGCCGTAAGTGCTTGTTGAGTCATTATAAATTACCGGTTATAAATAATACATTGGTGTTTATTTCAGCCCCCATTGCAATTTTCTTTTACGTGGCGATATTGCGGTAAAGTGTTCCGGCATCGTACTTAACCGTTCATATATATTCAGGTATTGGGCAGCCATTACCCCTGCACTGAAGCGTTCTTCAAATACCCTTCGTACATTACCCCGCGACAAAACGCCAATATGCACCAAAGCTTTAGCCGCCTCGTCTATCGAGCTGACCAGGAAGCCCGTTTCTCCATGCTGCACAATTTCGGGAACAGAACCGCAGGGGTAAGCAACTACCGGCGTGCCGCAGGCCATCGCCTCTATCATCACCATACCAAAAGGCTCAGGCCAGTCTATCGGAAAAAGTAATGCTTGGGCATTACCCAATAAATTGCCTTTTTCCCTGTCATTGATTTCCCCCATAAAAGTTACATGGGGTTGGCTAAACAGCGGAGCTATTTCTTTTTCGTAATAAACGATATCTGCTTTATCAATTTTGGCCGCTATCTTTATGGGCATACCCGCCCTGCGGGCTATCTCAATGGCTCTGTCCGGCCGCTTTTCCCGGCATATACGCCCCAGAAAAACAACATAATCGCCCTTACCCGGCCCTGGTTCATACAAATCTTCGGGCAAGCCATGGTAAACCGTATCCACCCAATGTGCAAAAGGTAGTGGCCTTCTTTGATTATTAGAGATCGATACCAGCGGTTGCTGCCTGAACCGGGCATACAGCGGCAAAAGGTCAGCGATATCCAACCTGCCGTGCAGCGTTGTCAATACCGGCGTACTGAGTAGCGAGGATATCGGAAAATGGATATAGTCGTTATGGAAATGAATCAAATCAAACTCGCCGGCCGCAGATACAACGTCCTGCATTTGTGCAACGATATATGCCAGCGGGTCTATAATATTTTCGTTGAGGCGTAATGATTCCGGAACACTGCTAACCAATTTAGCCCGTGTGACCGAATCGCCGGAAGCAAAAAGCGTAACATCGTGACCCCGCCGTACCAGTTCTTCAGTAAGATAAGACACCACGCGCTCTGTACCCCCATAGGCCTTGGGTGGAACAGCTTCAAACAAGGGAGCTACCTGTGCAATCTTCATAGCGTATTGATTTTGTTAGAAGCAAAACATCTACACCCAAACAGATAGCAGGGAGAAAAAGTTAACAAGACTTTGTTATAAATTTTGAAAGTGCGACTTTTAACATATCTCCTCACTTCGACGTATCAATCCGCATATGAAGTGTTCCCGGTTGTAATCAGGCAATGTGGGTATATTCGGAGTACAGTAGTAAGTAGTGCCTGTATTGGGCATGAACGCTGGTCAATAAAAATGGCATAATTTTCGGGAGGAAAATCGCCATCTAATACAGCATTTAACGCAATGCCATCAAGAATAGTTGTAAGCGGCCGGCTATGCCACCACAAACACCAGAAGCTACCAGGTGCATCGCCCCCGCAATGCTCATCAAAAAAATCTGTTCGTTCAAAACTCGGAAAACCGTTAGCCGAAATAAAAGCGGCCATCTCTCTTCTATTCTCAGCATCAGTAATTACCCCCGGTTACCATCGCCTTCGAGTCTTGACGTGCCGCCTGGTCCTTTCTGTAAAAAGGAGCCATTTGCACACCATAATGCGGACTTCCACTGCGTCTACCAGCCTGGTAAAAGGGATCGTAATTGCAGGAAATGTATTTATAAAAAGAATCATTTTTAACTATTTCTCCCCACCGGGAGGCATCAAGATAATTCTTTCTCAATCCATATACTAGCAAGCGAATTCATAAAACCAATAGCCGCGGAAGTATCCCTGGAAAAGTAAGCTACGGCTTCAGCATTCATTAAATCAACTCAATTCAACCATTTAAACTTTCCCACTTCCTGGTAGTGATACAAAGCCCGATGATAGTTTGAAACCATAGTGGCTATTTCTACGACATGGACATGGTCGTAATATCTGTGCACGCTATCCCTGTGGGTGCTAATGCCATTTGAGTTCAAGCCATCCTGGATGGAATTCCCTTTTTATGGGGAAGTATATTGTTCCTAATGATCAATGTGTTATCTGTAAAATAGATATATACTTTTTTTTGTTTAAGGTGTAATAGTTACCTTTATTCTTAGAAAGTAATTATAAACCCTAAATTATCCGTCTTATGTTATCTTCCTTTTTAGATGAGGAAATGCTAAGGTTGCATCATCTCATTCGCACAAGAAGCACAGGTACTCCTCAACAGCTTGCTGATAAGCTGGGTTGTTCAGTGAGCACATTACACGAAAAAATAAAGCTCATAAGGGAACATAGCCTTCCTGTTTGTTATAGCAGGCACAGGCAATGTTACTATTATGATGGCGAAGTATCTATTTTTTTCAACGTGGTATTGAACGGCGTGGAGATGCAAAAGATTACAGGTGGAACCGGCGTGGGTTTGCTGAAATCACAAAAATATTTTTTCACTCCGAGAAAATCGGAGTGACGCCATTTAGCTTTGACCTGTATTTCGCGAATACGCAGTACAGGAGGATACACTTATAACCTGGATAAAGCGGTGTACGCTGAAAATGATCTATGGTGGTTAAGACAGGAGCAACAATTTATTTTTCAAATGAAAAAGATCAAATTAAATACTGCTAGGCTGCAGTTGAACAAAGAAAGGATTTCTTCTTTAACAAATGATGAGATGGGCCATGTGAATGGAGGATTTACAAGCATTTTTAATTGCAATACCAGCACTAATCAACCTACCACCACCACGGTACCCCATGAACCATTATCCTGTGCTAATAATGAAACCAATATATGTGGCGCTACGTCAAACGGCGGAACTGTTTCTCAAATTCCGACCACTAAACCATAATTTTAATAGTATCTC
>JBEBWN010000069.1:0-13825 GCA_040392235.1 Taibaiella helva
CTAAAACAATACAAATATGTCAGCTTATAGATTAGACTACCTTGATCAACTGGAATCGGAGGCGATCCACATATTCCGTGAAGTGGCCGGACAGTTTGAAAGGCCTGCGCTGCTATTCAGTGGCGGAAAAGATAGCATTACACTAGTACACCTCGCCCTCAAAGCCTTTCGTCCTGGTAAGTTTCCCTTCCCGCTGGTACACATCGACACCGGCCATAATTTTCCGGAAGCGCTACAATTCAGGGACGAGTTAGCCCATCTTATCGGGGAACGGCTCATTGTGCGTAACGTAGAAGATACTATAGTAAAAAAAGGGCTGACCGAGAATAAAGGTAAATTTGCCAGCCGGAACGGGTTGCAAACATATACTCTATTGGATACTATTCAAGAATTCGGTTTCGATGCATGTATAGGGGGCGCCCGCAGGGACGAAGAAAAAGCAAGAGCCAAAGAACGGATCTTTTCCGTGCGCGACGACTTTGGACAATGGGATCCCAAGCTCCAACGGCCGGAACTATGGAACATTTACAATGGAAAAATCAGCAAGGGCGAGCACGTAAGGGTATTTCCTATTAGTAACTGGACAGAACTGGATATCTGGAATTACATTAAAAGGGAGCGCATTGCCCTGCCCAGTATCTACTTCGCCCACCAACGCGAAGTATTGACACAGGGTGATCAGCTGATAGCGGTTTCTCCTTTTATCAGGGTAGATGAGGGAGACACCATATCCCGGGAAAAGGTCCGGTACCGAACTGTGGGTGATATGACCTGTACTGCTGCCGTAAAATCAGATGCACAAACCGTAGAAGAAATCATTAGTGAAATCATTCTTTCCAGGACCAGTGAACGGGGTGCCACACGCATAGACGACCGTGTATCGGAAGCCGCAATGGAGGACCGCAAAAAAGCCGGCTATTTCTAAAACCAACATAATTCTTATAATCAAATGGACATACTGCGATTTATTACCGCCGGGAGTGTGGATGACGGAAAAAGCACATTAATAGGGCGCTTATTATACGATAGCAAAAATATACTTACCGATCAACTCGAATCCATTGAAAGAGCGAGCCAGGCCCGAAATGACGGCAGTCTTGACCTCGCACTGCTTACAGATGGACTCCGGGCGGAAAGGGAACAGGGCATTACCATAGATGTCGCCTATAAGTACTTTTCCACGCCTAAAAGAAAGTTCATTATTGCAGACGCTCCGGGTCATGTTCAGTACACCCGCAATATGATAACCGGGGCTTCAACAGCCGGCCTGATCATTATACTTATCGATGCCCGCAATGGCGTTGTGGAGCAAACCAGGAGACATTCCATTATCGCCTCACTGCTTAACATTCCCAATGTAATAATAGCTGTCAATAAACTCGACCTTGTAGGATTTTCAGAAGAGCGTTTCAACGATATTCAAAAGGAGTATGAAAATATAGCACAACAACTGGGCTTAAACAATGTTGCCTATATACCCATTTCTGCTCTCAACGGGGATAATATTGTCGAACCCTCCCGGTGCCTGGATTGGTACCAGGGACCTACTTTACTGGACTTCCTGGAAACCGTGGAACTTAAAAACACGATCAACCTGGAGCAGGCCCGCTTTCCCGTTCAATATGTTATACGCCCGCAAACGGAGGAGCACCACGACTATAGGGGTTACGCCGGAAAAATAGTTAGCGGGGTCTATAAAGAAGGCGACGAGGTTATTGTTTTACCCTCGGCACAAAAAAGCAGGATCAAGCACATCGAATATAATGGTGAAAATGTAACCGAAGCATTTGCGCCTCAAAGCGTAGTGGTACACCTTGAAAATGATTTAGACATCAGCCGGGGAAATCTCATTGTCAAAAGTGATGACCTTACCCGGAATACTACATCCATACAGGCTCTGATTTGTTGGATGGGCAATAAACCGCTGGTAGTAGGCGATACCTACCTGCTGCAGTCCAACAGCACTACCCTGCGGGGCATTATAAAGAATATTTCCTACAGGTTGGACGTAAATAGCCTGCAAAAAAACGCAGCAGAGCAGATTCACCTGAATGAGATAGCAGAAATAGAGATCAAAACGGCTTCGCCTTTTCCGCACGACGCCTATATTCTGGGTACAACATTAGGACAATTAATTTTTATAGACGAGACCAGCCATATTACTGTTGGCGCCGGCCTTATACGATAAACGAACGATAACAAACACCGGTCAGCGCCGCGTAAGCGAGCGGTGTAGCATTAATGGGAGCAGCGATGAGTAATTACACCTTTTTAGACAGGCTATATCAACAAAACTACCAGGAAGGATTCGATGTTCCGGACAAGCATCTGGGCATTGACTTTATTGAAGGTATATTTAGTTTTCTGTTTACACCAATAAAAGAGAAGCAGGAGACAAAAGAAAGCCTGAAAAGAAGATACAGCAATATCCAGAACACGCTTTCTACGCTTCTATTTGACATCATTCACGACGAGGAAATTGTAGAGCAGAACGCCGCCTTATTCTTTGACCGGCTTCCTGCATTATACGAAATTTTATTGACCGATGCTGCGGCCGTTGTTCAATTCGATCCGGCAGCAACTTCACTATCCGAAGTTTTCCTGGCCTACCCAGGCTTCTTTGCTACAGCGGTGTACCGTATCGCCCACCAGTTGCAGCAACAAAACATTACCACTCTACCCAGGCTACTGTCCGAATACGCTCATAGCAAAACGGGCATCGACATACACCCCGGAGCAAAGATCGGTTCCCATTTCTTCATAGATCATGGTACCGGCATCGTCATTGGAGAAACCACTTCGATAGGTAACCACGTTAAACTATATCAGGGCGTTACCATCGGGGCATTGAATGTGCGAAAGGAACTGGCAAAGGCCAAAAGGCATCCTACCATAGAAGATAATGTCATTATCTATTCCGGCGCAACCATTCTGGGCGGCGATACCGTAATCGGGCATAACAGTATCATCGGGGGCAATGTATGGCTTACCCAAAGTGTGGCGCCTTATGCCGTAGTATATCAAAAAAGCGAAATAGTAATCAGAGATAAGTTTCCCTTGCCGGAACCCCTGAATTTTATAATCTAAAAAAAATAAATACAATGAAAGTAAATAACATTTTAGAAACGATAGGTAATACACCGCATGTAAAACTAAACCGGCTGTACAGCAGCAAGCACCAGGTATGGTTAAAACTGGAGAAAAACAATCCGGGTGCCAGTATCAAAGATCGTATAGCGCTGGCTATGATCGAAGACGCCGAACAAAAAGGCATATTAAAGGAAGGAAGCACGATCATTGAACCTACTTCGGGCAATACGGGTATTGGCCTTTCTCTTGTTGCCGCTGTAAAAGGATATAGGATTATCCTGGTAATGCCGGAGTCCATGAGTGTTGAGCGCAGAAAAATAATGAACGCCTACGGCGCCGAATTTGTACTGACACCACGGGAATTGGGCATGAAAGGCGCTATCGAAAAAGCCAAAGAGCTAGCTGCCGCAACCGAAAATGCCTGGATCCCGGAGCAATTCAGTAACGAAGCCAATACTGTAATACACAGGAAAACAACAGCCGAAGAGATTGTTAAAGACTTCCCGGAAGGTATAGATTACCTGATCACCGGCGTAGGCACAGGAGGCCATATTACCGGAGTAGCAGAAATTCTTAAGAAGCACTTTCCCAATTTAAAGGTCCTGGCGGTCGAACCGGAACTTTCTCCTGTACTCAGTGGTGGCAGTCCCGGGCCACACCCCTTACAGGGCCTAGGAGCGGGTTTTGTACCATCCATATTGAATACAACTCTGCTGGATGGCGTTATCCAGGTCAATAAAGAGGAAGCATTTTCGTATACCCAACGTATTGCCAAAGAAGAAGGCATCTTTACAGGCATCTCTACGGGAGCGGCTTTGGCGGCAGTAGCTAAAAAATTGCCGGAAATAGAGGAAGGCGCAACCGTGCTTACCTTCAACTACGACACGGGCGAACGATACCTGTCTATCGAGGGTTTATTTTAAGCAGCCTTCGCGAAACAAATACATGGAGAAAAAGCAAAAATAAAAAACAACAAAAGCTAAAACCGGCACAATAGAATGGGAAAAGTAATTTTGGCAGGAGCCGGACCAGGTGATCCGGATCTGATAACCATCAAGGCGGCAAAGTACCTGGCAAAGGCCAACGTTATTATTACAGACCGGCTGGTCAGTAAAGAGATCATAATCCGTTATGCCCATAAGGACGCCGAGATTATTGAAGCCGGCAAAAAGGGACATAGCAATAATTCTACCAGGCAACCGGAGATCAACCAAATGATCAGGAACTTCTATCGCCCGGGCTGCATCCTGGTCAGATTAAAGGGGGGCGACACAGCCTTCTTCTCCAATATCCTGGATGAACTGTATACACTGAGGGAACACAATATCCCTTACGAGATCATACCAGGTATAACGGCAGCATCCGGGGCATCGGCCTATTGCGGTATTCCTTTAACCGCCCGGGGCTTATCCAATTCGGTACGATTCATAACCCATTACAGGAAACACGAACAGCCTGCCACTTACTGGCAGGAGTTGGCACAGACAGACGACACCCTGGTTTGTTATATGTCGGGCGAACAATTGCTTTCTGTACTAACGCAGTTGCGTCAACACGGTATCGATCATCAGAAAGCTATCGCAGTTATAGAGCAGGCCACAACGCCCATGCAGAAAACGACGGTCTATCATTTTGCCGATCTGCCCTATGCCCAGTATAATTTTCAATCGCCTACTTTAATCATCATTGGTAAAGTGGTGAATCTACATCCTTTGTTTCGCTGGAAAGAAAACAGCGGGCAAACTATACCCTATTTTAACGAAAGTATTGGTGAATACCCACTTTCCTATTTCGCTTGTCATTAATAATGGATTTGTACTCTTTAATTCTCAAACCTCTTATAGTAACAGAAAGATGTTAGCCGGAACAAAACAAAATCTTTGGAAGGAATTAATAACAGAGGCGACCTCAGAGGAGCTTTTTTGGATGAATGGCTATTTATCTGGCTTATTATCCGCCAGCTCAGCAACGGCGCCTGGCACACTGCCCCTGTCGCCAGCGCCTGCCCTCCCAAAAATCACCATCGCTTATGGCACAGAAACAGGAAACGCCAAAGGCCTGGCTACACGCCTGTCTACTCTTGCCAAAAAGAAAGGCTTCCTTACGAAACTGCTGTCGCTGGAGCAATATAAGACTGAGGAACTGACTAAAGACGGTGTGCTTATTATCGTGATCAGCACCCAAGGGGATGGAGAGCCGCCACTTGCTGCCCAAAAATTTTACGATCACGTGCATAAGCTCGACCAGGGGCTAATAAAAGCCTTATCCTATGCCGTATTGGCCCTTGGTGATTCTTCTTACCCCCTGTTCTGCCAGGCCGGCGAAGATATAGACCGGCAACTAAAAAAAGCCGGGGCTAACCGTTTGATTTCCGTACAGAAATGCGATATAGACTATGAGGCCATTGCGACCCAGTGGTTTGAAAATACGCTAGAAATCATTGGACAGGATAAAGGGCGGAACAACCCGGTCCTAACGGCCGGCAAATCACAGCAAACCAGTCATAAAAAACAATACCGAGGCATTGTAAGTCAGATAATCAACCTGAATGACAAGGAATCGCAGAAAGAAACTTATCATATAGAAATTGCAGCAGAAGGCCTGTCTTACCAGCCTGGCGATTCCCTTGGACTCATTCCCGAAAACCAGGACAAACCAGTACAGGATATATTATCTCTTCTGTGCATTTCCGCGGAAGAAAACATTCTGTATAAAAACGAAACAGTTAACCTGTATCACCTGCTGAAGAGCAGATTGAATATCAGCTATCTACCGGAAAGGATAGTAAAAAAATACGCAGAGATTATCCGGCAGAACATCCCGGCAACCAAAATAGGATTACTGGATCTGCTGAAAATTTATCCTGTAAAGGATAAAGAGCAATTTGAAGAGGTCATCTCAATCCTGGATCCTATTACTCCAAGACTGTATTCGATAAGCTCTGCGCCGGGATCGCATGACAATGAAATACATATAACCGTAAGCAGGAACAATTATCTCGTCAACGAAGAGAAACGCTTCGGTTTATGTTCCGGCTATCTTTCGCTTTTCGAAAAAGGTGAGGAAATATCCTTTTATATACATCCGAACAACCAGTTCCGGTTACCGGATCCTGACAAAGATATTATCATGATCGGGCCCGGAACCGGGATTGCGCCCTTCCGTTCCTTCCTTTCCGAACGGGAAGCCAATGGCAGCACTGGCTTAAACTGGCTATTTTTTGGAGACCAACATTTTGTAAGCGACTTCCTGTATCAGACAGAAATACAGACCTGGCATGAGACTGGTGTTCTACAACATATAAACGTAGCGTTTTCGCGGGACCAGTCGGAAAAAATATACGTTCAGCATAAAGTATGGGAACAGGGAGCCCGCTTCTTTAATTGGCTGGAAAATGGCGCTTATCTCTATATCTGTGGCAGCAAAGATCCGATGAGCAAAGACGTAGAAAATATGATCCTGAAAACCATTCAATTCTACGGCAACAAAACAGAAGAGGAAGCAGACGCATACCTGGACGAAATGAGCAATACAGGAAGATACGTAAAGGACGTCTATTAAATTCATTTTTATTGAAGACCAATACAGAGGGCAATTTTTCCATTATTAATTCTTAATCAATGACGCAGCAAAAGAAACTTTCGCCGGTTGAAGACATAAAAAAAAGGAGCCTTGGATTAAGAGGCAGCCTAAAAGAAAGCCTGAGCGATGAGATTACGGGAAGCTTCCGGGAAGATGATCAGTCACTGGTCAAATTTCACGGCATGTATCAACAGGATGATAGAGACCGCAGAGAAGAACGGTCCTCGAAAAAACTGGAGCGTTTGTACTCCTTTATGGTCCGGCTGCGGCTACCCGGTGGTTACCTCACAGCAACACAGTGGGAAACCCTGCATCATATCGCCGGTGAGTACTCCACCGGTGTTATCAAGATCACTTCCAGACAAACGATACAATTGCATGGAATATTAAAGGGGAAAATAAAACCAACCCACAAAGCTTTTAATGCGCTGGCGCTGGACTCTATTGCTGCCTGCGGTGACGTCAACCGGAATGTACTATGCAGCAGTCACCCTAAACAGTCGGTAGCTTTTGACGAAGTGTTTGAATATGCAGCAAAGATCAGCGAGCTTTTGAAACCCAAGACCCGCGCCTATTATGAGATCTGGTTAGATGAAGAAAAAATAGCAGAGCGAACAGAAGATGATCCGCTATACCAGGATACTTATTTACCCCGGAAATTCAAAATAGCCATTGCCATCCCCCCCAATAATGACGTTGATGCGCTGGCAAACGATATCGGGCTGATTGCCATTATCGAAAATGACCAGCTAATAGGATTTAACCTTGCCGTTGGCGGCGGACTTTCGACCACGCACGGCAATCCTGATACTTATGCCCGGCTGGCAACCGTAATCGGGTTCACCCCTGTGGGAGAACCCACATTAAAGGCCGTGTACGAAGTACTGACCATACAAAGGGATTTTGGCAACCGCTCTGATCGCAAAAAGGCCCGTTTAAAATATACGCTGGACGAAATGGGAGTAGAAAGGTTTAGAACAGAACTGGAAGCCAGAACAGGCACTATATTGGCGGAAGCCAAGCCTTATACTTTTATAGAACGCAGGGACTATTATGGTTGGGAACAAGATCATAAAGGTCTCTGGCATTATACCCTCTTTATTGAAAATGGTTTGGTAAAGGATACCGACAACCTGCCACTCAAATCCGGATTGCTGGCTATAGCTGTAACACGGAAAGCAGGCTTCCGATTTACCTGCAGTCAGAATCTTGTTTTGACCGATATCCGGGAAGAAGACAAAGCCCTTATTGAACAATTGCTCGAACAATATAACTTCTGCCGGCATACCCGGGCAACCTCCGCTTTGCGTAGAAATGCCATGGCCTGTGTCGCCTTGCCCACCTGCCCGTTGGCACTTGCAGAGTCGCAGCGGTATCTGCCCGACCTGATCACTAAAATAGAACCTGTTTTGAAACGCTATGACCTCGACAATGAAGAAATCATTATGCGTATGACCGGTTGTCCTAATGGATGTGCCCGATCATACGCCGCAGAAATCGGCTTTGTAGGAACCAGCCCGGGGCGGTATAATCTGCATATCGGAGGAGACCGACTAGGTACAAGGCTCAACCATATACATAAGGAAAGTTTAAACGAACAGGAAATAATAGAGGAATTGGATTTGCTGTTTGCAGCATATAAAACCGAAAAACAGGAAAACGAAACATTCGGTGACTTCTTCCACCGAACAAACGGGAAGGGATATGATCAACTACGATGAGGTATTAAAAAGGAGACTGCAACAGCTACAGCAAGAAGGCAATTACCGCCACTTTCTGGATATGGACAAAAATGCCGGCGATGCACCCTATTTTCAATACAAAGATAATGAGGGAACCGTACACAGGGCTATTAACTGGTGCTCTAACGACTACCTGGGTATGGGTACGCACCGGGAAGTGATCGAGGCCATGATTCATGCCACTGCGACCTCGGGCGCCGGGAGCGGCGGAACGCGGAATATCTCCGGCAATACTACCTGGCATCGGTTACTGGAACAAGAACTGGCCCTACTGCATCGTAAAGAAAACGCCCTTGTTTTCAATAGCGCATACCTGGCCAACGTAACGACGCTTTGTACTATCGGCAAAATATTTCCGGATATGATATTCCTGTCCGATGAACAGAACCATGCCTCCATCATTGAAGGGATCAGGAATAGCGGCAACAAAAAAATTATCTTCAGGCATAACGATGCATTTCACTTGGAGCAGATATTGGAACAGATACCTCCGGCAACGCCTAAGATAATAGTGTTCGAGTCTGTTTATTCCATGAGTGGCAACATAGCACCGGTTAAAAAGATCGCGTCGATTGCCCGTAAATACAACAGCCTTACCTATATTGATGAAGTTCATGCGGTAGGGTTGTATGGCAATACAGGAGAGGGCTATACCGGCCAGACCGGCACACAAGACGATATAGATATAATTAATGGAACACTTGCAAAAGGCTTTGGTGTTGCCGGCGGTTATATCGCCGGCTCTTCAAATATTATCGATAATATCAGGAGCTATGGAAACGGTTTTATCTTTACCACTTCCCTACCACCGGCCATTTGTGCTGCGGCTCTGAAAAGTGTACAACTGGTGCGGGCAGACGAAAGTATAAGACGCCGGTTTCACGATAACGTAACATTGCTGAAGGCAAACCTTAGCCGCTATGGCATCGGCTTCCATAAAACCGGCACTCATATTATCCGTATCACAATTGGAAACCCTTTTCTATGTAGAAAAATTGCAAATTATTTACTTGAAGAGCATGGCGTATATATGCAACCTGTAAACTATCCTACGGTAGCAAAAGGATCAGAATGTTTACGTCTTATTGTCACTGCCCGGCATAAAGAGAAAGATATTCAGCATGTAGCTGAAGCGCTCTATTTAACCCTCGGGAAGTATCAGGAAATAGACCCAAGGTCAGGCGCCTCCCTTAAGTTATATGCCGCCGGCCCGGAACAACCGGCAGATGAAAAAAACCAGTATCCGGTCTCCGGTTGCCTACCGGCATAAGATCAACAACATTACCTGGACCACCTGGATGAAAACATTTTTTTCAGTTTCCCCGCTTTACATTTGACTTAATAGCAAAGTAAACCGCAACACACAAATTGGAGCCACAAATGAGTACATTACCTACAGCAACAGTCAATGCAGTCGGAGACAAAAGCGAAGCAGGGCAGAACCACTTGTTCCCGGTTTTTGTAAAATTGGAGCAACTGCATCTTTTGATAGTCGGCGGCGGCACGGTAGCTCTGGAAAAAGTAAAAGTAGTAATGCAAAATGCGCCGCAAACCCGGATCACCCTCGTGGCCCGGCATATCAAGGCAGAAATCCGCTTGCTGGCGGCGCAGTATGATCATTTTACATGCATCGAAAAATCCTACGATAGTACTGACCTGGAGAACAAAAATATTGTTATCAGTGCACTGAACGACGAAGCAAGCAGTATCCAGGTTCATTTGGATGCGCAATGTGCAGGTTTGCTGATAAATGTAGCGGATAAACCCGAATTATGCGACTTTTACCTCGGATCGATTGTAACCAAAGGTCAATTAAAAATTGCCATATCTACTAACGGGCAATCGCCTACCATAGCCAAACGGTTGAGAGAAACACTACAGCATAACCTTCCGAATTTCGATGAGCTGTTGACCAATATGCATCATCTTCGGGCTCACTTAAAAGGCGATTTCTCCGAAAAAGTGGCCTATCTGAATAAACACACCCGTTCCTTACTCGTTAAAAAGAACCGTGGCAAATCGTTAGGCGAAAAAAAATGGAAAACGATGGCTTACTGGTTACTGATACCCTTCTTTTTCTTGTTTATCGGCAATCTTATCGCGGAATATGTTACCATACAAGACATGGGCAAAGGTCTCGTTTATGCACATCAACAAGTAGGCAGTAAATTTTATTGGATGATTCTGGCGGGATTCCTGGCCCAGCTGGTAGATGGCGCCCTGGGCATGGGCTATGGTGTTACCTGTACCTCTGTGCTGTTGTACCTGGGCATACCACTTCCTGCCATCAGCAGTAGTATCCACACAGCCGAAATGTTTTCCAGTGGCGCATCGGGTTTAAGCCATTATAAGTTCGGCAATATCAACAAGAAACTATTTCGCCTTATCGTCATACCGGGTGTTATAGGGGCTATAGTGGGGGCCTGGTTGCTGGCTACCTATGGAGAGCAATATGCGGGACTTTTTAAACCGCTTTTAGCAGGCTATACCCTTCTCCTCGGCACCAAAATACTTCTGAATGCTTTTAAAAGAAGGCAAAAAAAGGAAAAGTTAAAACGTGTAGGATGGTTAGCCGGAGCTGGCGGCTTCCTCGACTCCTTCGGCGGAGGGGGCTGGGGCCCTCTTGTTACCAGTACGCTACTATCTAAAGGGAAAACACCTAAATATGTAATTGGTACTGTTAGCCTGACCGAATTTTTTGTTACGATGGCCAGTACCCTTACTTTCTTCTCTGTAATCGGTATCAGTCATTGGCAGGTAATAGCCGGATTGGTGGCTGGTGGAGTGCTGGCAGCGCCGCTGGCGGCCCGGCTTGCCGGCAAATTGCCGGTAAAAACCATGTTTATTGGCGTAGGGCTTATGATTATTTTATGGAGTCTGCATATCTTGATACGTACGCTCTGGGGATAAACCATGCAGTTAAAAGATAACTTTCCGGTTTCTGGTTTTGATTTTGTGTAAAAACAATACTTACTTTTGCGTTCTGCCGTTATCCGGCAAAGACAACACATACTCAAAAAAAAGATTATGATAATAGAACCCAGGGTAAGAGGATTTATTTGCTTAACAGCTCATCCGGAAGGTTGTGCACAAAACGTAAACAACCAGATCGCTTACATTAAGTCTAAAGGAAACTTTACAGGCCCCAAAAAAGCGCTTATTATCGGCTCTTCTACCGGTTTTGGCCTGGCATCGCGTATAACTTCCGCATTTGGCTCCGGTGCAGCTACTATAGGAGTCTATTTTGAGAAACCACCCGTTGAAGGTAAAACAGCCTCTCCCGGCTGGTACAATACAGCTGCCTTTGAAAAAGCAGCACATGAAGCAGGACTATATGCCAGGAGCATAAATGGCGATGCCTTCTCCAATGAAATTAAGCAGCAAACTATCGATCTTATTAAATCTGAATTGGGACAGGTAGACCTGGTTGTTTATAGTTTGGCTTCTCCAAGAAGAACGCATCCCACCACCGGAACCGTGTATAATTCCGTTTTAAAACCAATTGGTGAAAATGCATTCTCCAATAAAACGGTAGATTTTCATACCGGAAAAGTTTCTACCGTATCTATTCAGCCTGCTAACGAAGAAGAGATTGAACATACGGTGGCCGTAATGGGTGGCGAAGACTGGCAGATGTGGATTGATGCCTTAAAGTCAGAAAATTTACTGGCTGAAGGCGCCCTTACCGTAGCCTACTCCTATATCGGACCTGATATTACCGAACCAATTTACCGTAAAGGAACTATAGGCAAAGCCAAAGACCACCTGGAACACATGGCGTTTACTATAGCCGACAGCTTACAGGATATACAAGGCAGGGCATATGTTTCCGTTAATAAAGCACTGGTAACACAAGCCAGCTCGGCAATACCGGTAATACCGCTTTATATTTCGCTACTGTACAAAACTATGAAAGAAAAAGGGTTGCATGAAGGCTGTATTGAGCAAATGCAGCGCCTGTTTGCAGAGCGCCTGTATCAACCAGAAACAGCGACCGATGAAAAAGGAAGGATCAGAGTGGACGACTGGGAAATGCAACCCGAGGTACAAGCGAAGGTTGCCAGCCTCTGGACAGAGGTTACCGAAGAAACACTGCCGCAGGTAGGAGACCTTGCAGGATATAAAAAGGACTTTTTTAATCTTTTTGGTTTTGAAGTAGAGGGTATAGATTACTCAAAAGATGTGAATGAAATGGTCGCTATTCCCGGGCTGCTATCCTAACCTGTACAATATTTAATAAAAGAGCCGCCTAAACCAGGCGGCTCTTTTTATCTAAACATTTGTCCAACGAGCGGGTTTACCGTTTGATAGCCTTCGAGCCGTCCCAGTAATAAACCTCCCGCGACTTTTTTATCTTAAAAACCGGATCGTCATTTCCGGTCGTCTCGCCATCTGCTTCACCTTCTTCTGTTAAACGTATAATCTTGTCCTGTTGCCCCCCGGGCTCGCCTGGGAAAAGAAGCGTTTCCTGGCGGTAAAATACTCCGGCATCGCTAACCATCATCTTACCGGGTAAGGGCAATAGCTTTTTTCCATTCCAGGCAAAATAAAAATAATTTGTGGGTATCCCACAGGCTTCTCCGCTAAAAGTAATCCGGAAAACAGGGTCTACTCCCGATAGCTGCATACCCTGCAACAGCCGGCCCTCTGTATAACTTGTACCCAAATCTTCTACCCGGGCTTCTGCCTCGTCCAATACCTGTCCGGAAGTATTGAGCACCTTTGCTCGGAAATACCAGGTCTTCGTTTCATAGTCGTCCTCTGCGCTATAGTTTCCGGTAACGATCCGCTCCATGCCATACAGAAAACGCAAATCGCCACTCCTGTAACAGCCCAGCGCCAATATACCCAACCATACATAGCCCTCTTTATCCTTCCCCGAAACCTGATATCCGACTTTGAGCCACCCGGCGTCTATACCTTTTAACAAGGCTTTTCTTCCTGCCGGCGATCGGACCACTATCGCCGATCCGCAGGAAAGCGTATCTACTATAGCAGCATCGGTTCCCGGTGTCAAACGGACATTAGCCATTTTGTGGTAAATATACATTGTATCACCTTCGCGGGCATTCCATATATTAAAGCCGGCATTATCCGGATATTGTCCACCAGCACTAAAGGAAACAACCAGCAAATGCATCATGAACAGGAATTGAAAAACTAATTTGATCATGGTACGAAGATAGACATAGATCGCCGAAGGATCATCTTCCGTCGCTGTTCCCTTGAAGAAGCCGGAAATATTATCGTCTGCAAGTATAAAACCGAACCAGAGTGAGCTAAAATTAAAAAATTAATAATAAATATATTAACCACCAAAGGATTTCATTGTCATTTTCTATGAGTGGAAAATATTCGTCTAGGGGTAGAAAATGATGATGCAAAGCCAGAAGAGGATATTGGTATACCTT
>JBEBWN010000070.1:0-13644 GCA_040392235.1 Taibaiella helva
TATGAAGTTTAGACTTCAAGAGGGGGAGATTCATTTCCCTTTCAGGAAAAGGAAGAGCTTTAATATAGATAGCCGCAGGTGAAACCTGCGGCTATCTAATGTATTTTATGCTGCTGCAAGCTTTACAAACCCTTTTACTGGCTTTGCGATGTTTTTGCCCTGCATTAAATTGGAGCGTTTCTACAGTTATTGTGTTGAAATTCAATTTGATATAAGTTGATCAGTAAGCCCTATATAATGCCTAGTTTTTGGGCTGCTTCATACAGCTGGGCCATATTGTTGATTTTGAGTTTCTTTATAATGTTTTTACGGTGCACGTCTACCGTATGCTTACTGATGGAAAGTTTTTCGGCTATTTCTGTCGAGGTGTTTTCTATGCATATCAATCTGATGATTTGCTTCTCGCGCATGCTCAGGAATGCGTTTTGGTTTTTAAGCTTTATTTCATTTTGAATAATGTCTTCCATTAATTCTTTGTGTATGCTTTGAGGCAAATAAACCCCTCCTTTAATCACTTTTTCCAAAGCCTTCAGCACGTCATCTTTTTTGCTTTCGCTTTTTACCAAATAGCCCCTGCAACCTCTGCTCAGCATGTCCTTTACCAGGTAAAGGTTGTCCATGCTTGTAATTACTATAATTTTAAGCTGCGGATATTTGAGTAAAAGTTCATCGGCCAGGTATATGCCTTTGCCATCGGGAAGCTGCAGATCGAGGAATAGCAGGTCGGGAAGCTGTTCTTTAAAACCAAAATGTAAATCCCGGACACTGGTATAGCAACCTGTTAATTGATATTGAGGGTAATCTTCCAGGATATCGGTTAATCCTTCAATCACCATCGGATGGTCGTCTAAAATGCTGATTTTATACATTGTGATTGTTCGTTTCCAGGTTATAAAAATTAATGGTAAAGCAAGTGCCTTCGCCAGGATAACTTAAATAGCTGATTTCGCCATTTAGTAATTTTACGCGATCATATATATTGGCTAATCCATTGCTTTCTTTCGATAAGACAAAATTTTCTGGCATACCACTGCCATTGTCTTCGATAGTGATGTTTAAATCCTTGTCACTGTACAGGATTTGTACGTCAATCGTGTCTGCGCCTTTAGCATGTTTGATAGCATTCTGAACAATTTCCTGGACAATTCTATAGATGGATAATTCTATGCTCTCTTCGAACCGGGGGATAGCTTCGTCTATGCTGCAGGAAATGCTCAGTTGCGCCTGATTGGTATTCACGCGTTCGCATAATTTCCAAATGGCTGTTCCTAAACCTGTTTGCATCAGCAGGCTGGGACGCAGGTTTTTGGCTAAGTTTCTTACATCTTCCATTACGTTGCTGAGGTGATTCTGGTATTGTTCCAGTAAAGTCCGGTATACGGGCGATTGCCCTGAAATTTTGTCTGAAAAATGATTCAATTGTAGTTGTAGGGCCCATAATTCATTGGCTACGCCATCATGAAGATCTACTGCCAGACGCTTCCGTTCTTCTTCAATGCCACCGATTTTGGAAGCCAGGTTTTCTAACTGGTGTTGGGTATTTAATCTTTCCAGTTCCTCCTTTCTAAACCGTTCTTTAAGCTTCAAATTCCGGCTTAAAGTGTATACCAAAATACAGAGGATAACAAGGCCGAAGGCAATAAAGAAGATGATATAGTTGCGTGATTGAAGCGTTTTTGTCTGCAGTTCTATGTGATGGTCTTTTTCCTGGATATCTGTTTTCAGAAAGTCCATTTGATCCTGGTATTGGGTCTCGTAGATCAAATTGAGTTGTGTACGGTAAATGGAGTCATTGAGTCTACTATATTCCCTTGTATAAGCGAGGGATTCGTGGAGGAGGCCGGCTTTTTCATAAATGTCCGACATTAAAGGAAGAATGTGGACCACAAAATCATAATTATTGTATTTTTTACAACTGTCATAAACGGATTGAATTATGTGAAGCGCTTTTGTGTAATCCTTTTTTATATAGTGATACTGGGCGGTATATTCCAGGTAGTGGAGATAAAAATCCAGGTCTTTTGGTGGGTTATAACTCCTGGGCAGATTATAGTATTTTTCAAATTGCATCAGATAAGGTAAGGCGCTATCTGCTTGTTGCCTTCGCAGGTATTGTTTGATGATGGCCTGCAAAGCGTGATAGAATTCGATGCCGTTTGAATCTTCCCGGATCAGATTGTAGTGCGCTTTTTTCAGATAAACAATAAAGGAATCATTGTGTAGCTTTTCGTACATATTGCCAATATAGGTATTGCCGGCTCCCCTGGCCATCTTATCTTCGGGGTTACGCTCAACCAGCTGTACCAATGTATGGGTAGATTGCAAAACATCTTTCATCATGCCCATTTTAAATTGTATGTCCAGTATTTGTCTTAATAGTAGTATGCTGTCCCGCAATTTCGCTACTTCAGGGTAGGCAGCGAATTTATTATAGGCCTTTTTGAAGTATAAATATGCTTTAGCGTAATCCTGCCTGGTTTTGCATATTATACCCAAGGTATAATAACTTGCGAGTATGTTATGTGTATAATAACCTAAACTGTCATGCAGCCGGATATTTCGTTTGGAATACCATATGGCGGAATCCCGATTTACATTTTGGAGAAAATAATAGTCTGCCATAGACCTATTATAATATAAATAGCCGTTTACACTTCTGTATTTTGCCGACAATGCTTTGAATTCAGCCATATAGTAGAAGAAGCTATCTTTGTCTTCTCTTATCCAATATTCAATCTGATCAGCCAGTTGCTGAAATTCCTGCTGTTGTACTTCTTCACTTGTATGTGATATTTTGATGCTTTCTTGTCCATAAACTATACAACCAAATAGACAGACCAATGAACAGCGCCATATCTTATTGATTATTAATCGAAATAAGCTCATCGCTTCTTAGTTTAAATTGCATATACAACCTCCATAGGTAGGCGTTATCCCGACATAAAAGTATAATTTATAATGGTTCCTTATTAAATGCTCCCGTTTTTCTGCAAAAGAAATGCTATTGGTAAACTAATAAAATACCTATAATAAGGTATTTTTAAAGATACCTATAAGAGGGGATATGCCAGAAGGGAATCCATAATACATTTGTAGAGGTAGACAAAGTATAGGGCAAAAACTTGAGAAATTAGTGTGCTATTGCCGCTTCTATTGCTGTCATAACATTTATTTCAAACAGCGCTCATTAACAAAAGGGCGGACACAATTTGATTTTTTACCGCAATCGTTTCCATAAATTTTATTATAAAACATTTTATTATGAGCAGAAAAATCTATCTTATTTTAGTATTTATATTTTCCATCTCCATGTTCTATCAGCAGACCGGTTATGCCCAGGAAAGGTACACGGAGCGAAAAGCCTTTCGAAATGCTAATGCGCATTGGTTTATTGAGGATTCTGTTGATGTAATACTGGATCTGCGTACATCGCCGCCAACAAGAACGCTATTGCCCGGATTCAAAATTTCGTTTAACCCGTTCAAGATAGAACCTAAAGTAAGCGTAGGAGAGGGTGGGGGCGGTATTTCAGATACGGCGACTGGTGATGTCTTATTTTATTCAGGTGGTGTAAATGTATATAACCGCTTTCATAAAATTATGCCCAACGGAGCCAAAATTGCCAGCAAAAAAATTAATGAATATGAGGGGGGAAGCACTATGCAGCAGCTTAGCATTGTACCCTTTATGGATGATCCTAATAGGTTCCATTTTTTCAATCTGATGTCCGTCGAAGATACGATTGGAGGGCTATACTATAATGTTATAGATATGCGTTTGGACAGTGGAAGAGGGGATGTAGACACTACCATTGCAAAAAAATATCTGTATCAAGGTCTTTTACATGAAGGAATGATTGCGGTTCCGGGCAATAATTGTGATGTTTGGGTATTGGTACATCCTGTCCGGGATTCTAATTTTTATGCCTATCATGTAACAGCCGAGGGTTTAGATACAGTTCCCGTAATTTCTTCACCAGGTACAGCACTATACGATCCGGCATTGAGTTTTATAATGGGTACTATGTCCGTGTCCCCATTGCGTGATAAAATTGCTATTTCGAATTTTCAACCGTATTTTCCTCTTTATACGGGGGCTACTAAAGCCGATGGCATCATGATTGCCACATTTGATCCAGAAACAGGTAAGCTAAGCAATGGACTTAAAGTAGACCAGTATGTAGTGGCGCCGTCGCATGCTTTCTCTTCTGACGGAACAAAATTGTATGCAGCAGGCTGGCAGGTAGATTCCTTTTTTAATTTATTAGGCATTCTACCAAGCTTGTTTCAGTATGATGTCAGTAGTATGTCTGAGACATCATTTAGCAATAGTAAATTTAAGGTAACAGATTTCTATTATTTATGGAATGGATTAAGGGCGAGGGGTGATACGATTGTTACCAGCAATATGGATTTTGTATCCCATTCAAATGGCTCGGGAATGCTGTGTGGTTATAACGATACACTTAGATATGCAGATGTACAACCCGGTGTACGCTTTACTTTGGGCACCGATGCAGCAGTATACCCGCTTCCCCCTACCTACCAGAGTCACGTAAAGAACCTCAAGGTATGCTATTATGAAGCTCCTGTAGTGTTATCGGTTGCATCGGGCTACCATACCTATCGTTGGAGCCATGATGCCCAGATAAACGACTCTGTAGTAACCATTACCGAACCCGGAACTTATTGGGTTGAATATACTAAATTCTGTCATACCGGTGTGGATACCTTTTTTGTGGATTGGATCGACTTTCCCAGGCCTGATATCTCGGTGAATGAGCAGGAATTGTCCACTGTCGCAGACTACGATAGCTACCAATGGATGCTGGACGGAATTATTATTGCGGGGGCTACATCGAAAACATATACGGTTACCAGAAATGGCGATTACCAGGTAATTGTTACTGGCGGAGGTTGTGTGGATACGTCGGCTCCCTATAAGGTGAGCAACGCAATCAGTGTAAATAACCTGGTTAATCAAATGCCGGTGCGGGTGTATCCTAATCCTGCCTCTGCTACGCTATACGTAGAATCTGCTATCCCGGTTGAAGCCAGGATTGTGGGTATAGAAGGTAAGGTATTCAAAAAGATTGCGCATGCCAAAGCCATAGATATCCGGGATCTGGCTAATGGTTTGTACTGGATGGAAATCCGGAACGGGGATGGGGTTTTGCTGCAGGTAGAGAAATTCCTGAAATCGACAGATCATTAAACGGGTTCACGCATCGCTATTGTAGCCGGGTATTGGCCGTTGCCAGGCGTATTCCTTATTATACAATGTATAGCTATGTCCTTAAAGAGTAAGTATTGGCGCATACCCTTTCTATGCTTGCTGACGGGAGCCCTTTTGCATTCGGATAGAGCGCTCCGGGCGCAATACAACAATATCTGGATTTTTGGCCAGTCGTATGGAACGGGCGATGGTAAGCTGGCCGGCCTGGATTTTTCTAGTATTCCCCCTCAACCGTTTACTTACGCGTTTGAGCGCGTGGGAAGCGTAAATATTTTTGGCGAGACAACGGCTGGTATTGCCAATGAGGATGGCCGATTGCTTTTTGCAACGGATGGCTACCATATTTGGAACAGGAAGGGCCAGCTGATGCCTAATGGAAGAGGCGTTAGCTTAAGAAATATAGATACGATTTCGCTTAATGCGTCCCATGTGGGTTCGGCAGCACAAGGTAGTATCATTGTAAAAGTGCCCTGCGAGGAAGATTTGTATTATGTGTTTTCGGTAGCGCAAAACGAGCTTTTCGGACAGTTTGGCGATTTGTATTATTCCATGGTCGATATGCAGTTGGCTAACGGAATGGGCGATGTGCAGGAAGAAAAGAAAGGTATGCTCCTTCGTAGGGGCTATACCGAACATATGACTGTTGTGCAGGGGAAAGGCAATTATTTGTGGTTGCTGCTGCTACAACGGGAGGGTAGTGATATGGGGCTGCATGCCTATAAAATTACCATAAAGGGCATTGATACGATACCGGTAGTAAGTGATATAGGCGCCATTCCCAATATTGGTTGGATGGTAGGTAACCATAAAGCGGATAAACTGGCCGTGGCCGATTTTTTCGGTGTGAATGTAAAGATCCTGGATTTTGACAATAGCAGCGGAAAAGCAATATACTCCACAGTTATACGGGAATTTTCCAGGCCGTTTGGGCCATATGGGGCCGCTTTTGCTCCAAATGACTCGTTGTTGTATGTCACCATTAACGGGCAGCTGTCGGGCGAGTTGTATCAATTCGAAGTATATAATAATTTCCGGAAGCACGTGCTGTTGGACAGTACCCGGCATTCTGCCATCCAGGAAGGACCCGATGGCAGATTATATTTCCTGGGACAAAACCAGGGAAGGGAAACATTGCATACAATCCATTATCCGAATAGAATAGGCACAGCCTGCGGTATTGCTTTTAATACCGTTTCGTACGATACCGCCATTACACTGCATTTAGGCTTACCCAATACCATCGGGGTGTTTAAAAGTCCTAAACGTATCTCTACCAGAGCCCGCCATATTATCGAAGAATTGACTTGCGGACGTCCTCTTACGCTCAGCAGTACCGATACCTTACCGGATAAAACCACTTTGTGGAATACAGGAGCGGAAGGCAGCGCTATCAATATAGATAAAAGCGGCGTATATGTGGCGCATTCTATGTCTAATAGCGCATGCATGGAGCATATTGACTCCTTCTTTGTGCATATACCGGAGCCCGAAATAGTTATGCACATACAGCCAGCTTGCCCTACTGTGGACAACGGGAAAGCCCGAATTGAAATCAGGCATGTCGATGCAAGGCATATCCGGAACCTGGTGTGGTATGATACGGACCGCGATCAGGTATTGGGCTACGACGATTCTTTGGCCAATTTGCCTGCCGGCAGATATTGGCTACGCGTACAATACACTACCTGCGATACGCTGATCGAAGTGAATATACCCCGGTTAACCGATCGTGTCTCTTTTTATGCAGATAGTTTTATCTGTGCGTCTTCGGTAGTGCAAATAGAGCATAAAAGTATCGACCGCTATCCATCATTTTGGTGGTATAAGGATGATAATATAGTTGATAGTCATCGCCACCTGGTTATTGCCTTACACGATACGGGACTATTCCGGATTGCCCTTATTGGTAAAATGGAACATTGCTTTGATACACTGGTCCGGCAGGTCCGGGTGGATCCCCGGTTGTCTGCAGAATTTGTAGCCAGCGCTGACAGTATCTGTACGGGCCAGGCCATTACTTTTCGTCCACAGGTGCAGGAAACCATGCGTGCATTACATTGGACATGGGCTGAATACCAGTTTGCCAGCTATAATGCAGAACCCATATCGCATGCTTTCGACGAGGCGGGCACGCAGCCTGTAAGATTGCGGACCACTTATCGCGCTTGTCCTGACGCGAAGTACACAAAAAATATTTACGTTTCTGCTCTTCCCCAGGTTTTCTTAGGAAATGACAGTAGTATTTGTTACCAGGGCAAAACGATCCTGCTGGAGAATCATAATGGGTTATCGGCAGAAAACTATATCTATAGATGGTCGACAGGCGATACCAGCGCACAGCTTCATGTGTCCTCGCCTGGAAACTATAGTTTAAAGGTGCAGACAGAACGTTTAGGTTGTACCGGCTACGGTACCATTGAGATCGGTAAAGACTGTTTTGTGGATATTCCTAATGCCTTTACCCCTAATGGAGACGGACTAAACGATTACTTCTTCCCGGGAAAATGGTTGCGAAAAGGGGTTTCACAATTTCATTTACAGGTATTTAACCGCTGGGGACAGTTAATTTACGAGACCCGGGCTAAAGAGGGATTAGGCTGGGACGGAAAAGGCCAGCGGATAGAACAACCAGGGGGCGTATATATATATCGTATGGATGTTTCCTATATAAATGGCAGGACGGAGCAGTACGAAGGGAATGTAAACTTAATGCGATAAGGAATGGAGCGGTTCGTTCATCTGGCGAGCCCCGGTTTTTAACGAATGAAAAGTACTATCTGCTTTTCCCGTCATTACGGTTGTAGTATTTCTTTTGTTTTTTGGTGGAATCCACGTGTTCTATAACATTTTATATCTTTTGGCCGGAAAATGAATTAAATCCTTTTTGTACCGGATTATTGTTTACATTCATACTTCAAAAAATGATCATTTTCTTTGTACGCGACCGGTATATTTATGTATCATCCCATTGAGTTATCCGGAATGATGAAAATTTTCAAAAACAATGAAAATTTTCATCATGTGGAGGGCTTTTTGGTATTCGACGATTTACACCATTATATTAAAACACAACCTTTAGATTGTATTATATTGGATGTGTTTGACCTCAAAGCAACGGGCGAATCGCTTATACAACAGGTTCGCGCTGCTTGCCCCGAAGCGAAAGTTGTGATTTTAGGAGGCGATAAGTCCATTCAACTGGTAAAAAGTATGATGAAAAGCGGCGCCCATGCTTATCTCATTAAGGGTGAAGGCACCGCATCCAAAATAATCGATGCCGTTGTGCACGTCCTTAGCGGTGAAACTTTTCTGGATGAGAAAATAGAACGGAAATTATGGAATCCATTTACCGAAGAGCCTAAAAAAACGGACTCCGGTTTCCATATTTCCAGGCGCGAAAAGGAAATACTGGTTCTGATTAAACAGGGATTAACCAATAAGGAAATTGCCGACCAGTTATATATTTCTCCCAACACGGTAAATACCCATCGAAAGAATTTGATGCTTAAGCTGGACGTGAAAAATATTATCGGGTTATGCAAAAAAGTAACGGAGCTGGGTTTGGAAGATGAAGTGTAGTACACATGGTTCAGCGCAGCCTTTCGAAGCTATGATGCGCTTTGTATATAGTAAACGTACATCTTCTTCTGCCCGCGGAGTTTGTATCCCGGCTCGATAAGTTTTTAAAGGCAGGAAGCTGGTGGACATGCGCAGGGGCCTGTTTATCCTGATCGCCGGCTATTACACACTAAGTATTCCCGTTTCTACGTTGTAGCATCATTATGACGCCATTCAAAACAATGATGCTTTGCTGGGTTGCATTATTTTCTGTTCGGGTCTCTGCGCAGCTTCCGGATGTAAAATGGGGGGCAGGCGCTTCCGGTGGAGCACTATTTAACTTTTCGGGTAAGGTCGCACCCAATTTTGCTCCCTGGGGATTGGCCCGGCTCTGGATAGCTCATATTATAAAAGGTCAGGAAGAAAGTAGTCTCTCTTTATTGCTAAAGACCGGTTTTGCTTACCATAACGTTTCTTACTTGTCTTTAGGGACTGCACGTATTGGTACTGACCATGCCCGTATTTTCATTAATCCTGAGGCAATGTTGCCCTTATGGAGCTCTAAAGTATCTGTTTCCCTGGGTTTCGGGCTCGACTATACCCTGGCAACGAGGGTCTGGGTCAATGGCGTCTCTTCTAACGAGATTATGTCTGCTTATTATTACGGCAACCTGGAGCAGAAGGAGCGTAGACTCATTCCCTTCCTGAGCTGCGGTGTACAGTACCGAACCGGAACCTCTTTTTCCGTATTACTCCTGCTGCAGCAATACCTGCAGAATGCTTACTATAGGAACGAGCGTCTTGACTTAGGCTTGGGTGGCACTTACCTGGACCTGGTTCACAAACCCTTTTGCATGCAATTCGGCCTGCTGTATCATTTTTCCAAATCCTGAATCTAGTAATAAGTCCTCTACTCCGTAAAACTACAAGCTTTGTGGCTGTATTTTGTTGCCTTAGACAATGGGGAGCCCGGGACCTTCCCGCTGAGAGCTGCTGGTAGCAAAATTTTACAGGTTAGTTGTGCCTATTGGACAAATCAGATGGAATGCTTGTCATGGGCGGCGATTTCAAGAATATGAACGGCAACCGCATTATAAGATACGAAAAGCCGACTGCTACACCACCTCCGCCACCACCAACAGATATTGCTTCCATCAATAGTAATATATCTTTTGATGTTTCCCCTAATCCGGCAACGGGAAGCTTTTTTGTCCGCCTTGCACAAGCCCACGTAGAACCTGTAACGATAACGATCTCCAACGTAGCGGGCTCCGTTTTGCAGTCTTTTCCTGCCAAAACGGAGATTACCAGGGTAGGGTTAGAGGGCTACCCTTCCGGTATTTACTTTGTCCGTCTCAGTCATATGGAAGACACCATGGTAAAGAAGCTTGTAGTTTATTAAAATCACCGGTAGCTCTAATGCAGTACTAATAGTCTTTGCCCTGTATCAAGTATTCTTCCCTCCGGAAATAACAACTTGTATACGGATGTAAGACTCCATCTTTCTCAAGGTAGGCCCATAGGCTATTGCAGGTATTTCCGGCGGTAGCCTACGGGCCTATAAATACTAAGCATAGTATCAAGTGATTTTGAAAACGGTTTTGCCTTTCCTCTTTACCCCCTTGGGGCATACTTGTTTTCTACCTCCATGTTCCATGGAAATATGCACTACGCAGTCAATGAAGACCGGCAATTTATTGCTGGCCAATTATAAAGGACTTTCTTTTATGTGAAATTTTTACCCGGATTATGTTTGAGGTTTTATATATTTATCCCCCAAATGATGAACGGAAAGTATAAATTCTGACTTTTAGAACGATTATATTTGCCGGGCTGGTAATGGTTGCCGGACAGGTGTTCTTTATCTGAAAAAGAAAGACAATCCTGATGGCTTGGCAGCCTTGGCATAATAGAGCAGAAGGTAAATGGTATCGTCGGGGCAGTATTGAGCTGGAAACACTGGAAATATTTTAGTATAAATGTCTATTGTAGCGGAGCAGGTAGGTTGGTTGTGATAGTGTTACAACCGGAAAAGGAGTGCGAAGGCTGAAACGGTAAGCACTGTGTGGGCAGTCGCGGACAGCCTGCATTAAAACAGAGTAGAGTGAGGGAAAGTTGATACAAAAGTAGCATATGAATACAGAAGCAGCGTAGAAAGTCAATAGCCGTTTAAAAAATCGATAAAAATATTTTAATCAACACCTATTCAATTTCGGAAAAAATAGATATTATGAAGCGCTTCTTTTTATCCTTGTTTCCCATTTTTTTACTAATCTTTTTTGCTCCTTTGTGGGCAAATGCGCAAGATTTACCTAAAGAGCTAAAAGGCAAATGGGAAGGTAAAATTATCGTTGTTAATAATGGTGTAGAACACACGGGCCTTATGAAATTGGGGTTTGGAGCGGGGTTTGCGAAGGACGAACGGGAGGTTGATTTTACAATCTCAAAATTTTCCAGCTTTAATTATTTTCATGCTAAATTTATTGAAAGTGCAGCAAGGTACGGTTATGATGATAAAGGCCGGGAAATAGTAAGTTTTTCTTATATTATGCCTTATGATAATACTGCAGCAACGGTAAGTGGAAGCTATTCTTTAGTTCGGTACGAAACAAAAGGGGGATATGACTATCTAATTGGCACTTTTAAGTCAACTGACCGCTCGGTAAATGGCTTGAAAGTGGATATTGTCTTGTTTAAAAAGGATGCGTACAAAACCTTAAATCAAAATAAGGAATTGGATAAAACCATTGCTTTTATTTTAAACGAAAGATCTGCTGCAACAGTTACTACGCCAAAAGGCAATGCTGTCAGTAAAGAAGTATATCAGGAAGGTAATAATCTTATTACACCCAAAATTTCTCCCGAAGTAATTTACATTGACGTAGATGAAATTTCCGGTATCAATAATAATACACTATTAGTTAAAAAAGGCGATAAATATGCTTATATGAACTTAAAAGGAGACATCATTTCTCCATACAATGCTTTTGATTACGGTGGCTACCAAACCAGTACAAAACACAGTAGAGGCTTTAGATATGTAACGCCAACAAAGCGGACTGTGCATAATTATGGCGGACGCCAATATATGGATGAGACGGGGAAAATTATTTTTAAAGAGGTGAATGGAATGTCGCCAAAATTCAATTATAGAATTTATTATAAAGAAGTTGATGATAAGTCAATTGTGGCTGTCGATCGATATGACCAACCGATTCCTTTTATAAATTCCTGTAGAAACAGGAATATGTCCAGCGAATTTCGGGCTAATCCTCCCTCAGAATTTATAGATTTTAATTATGAGTTTAGTGCGGATGCAAGTGATTGTCTTACTAAACAATGTGAATTGGATATGATACCTGCCGTTCAATACAAAAGACGCAAAAATGAGTCCTATAAAGATTATGGACTAACACATTCGTCGGGAATAAGCCTGGGATCCTATAGTTTTAAGTACGGTATGGTCGACAGAAACGGAAAGACCGTTATTCCTTTTGAATTTGATGCTCCTTTCTATTTTAGTGATGGAATGGCTTGCGTTACAAAAATTGACGAATTTAAGAAAGTGACTTACGGGTTTATTAACGCGAAAGGCGAATTGGCTATCCCCTATAGGTATTCACGTAGGCCCGGTGATTTTCATGAAGGACTTGCTTTGGTTGCTCCCCGCGAAAACATAGGATTTGATTATGCATATATTGATAAAACCGGTGAAATCAAGATAAAAATAGGGGACGGAAATGGTGTAAATATAAAATTTGAGAAAACAGCGAATTATCCAACAGCGTCAACAACGTTCGAAGTAGGACCTGTTACTACAGACGCTAACTTTTTGAGCAGTGGAATAATATATCTTCCCGAAAATGGTTTTTTCTATAATGGATATGCAATGTGGATCATAGGTGGTACATTAAAGTTTCTGGACAAATCGGGAAAGCAGTTTTCCTTTAAAGAGCTTCTATCTAAAGGTAATACTGGCAACAAGGAATATGCATTTTCAGGAAGGGATGAAATTGGTATCTACATTTATCCACAAGGTAATCACCAGTGGCAAAGTAATAAGAAAGGCATGGTTGATTATTCCTATAATTTACTTTTCCCCCCAATATTCAGCGATCTTGAAATTGATCATAATGGAAAATGTGCTATTGCTACAATGAGCTTGCCTTATAATCCACAAAAGAGAGACAATTATATAAAAGGAATTGTAAACAGCTCTGGTGAGTTTATTGTACTGCCTAAAGAAAAATCGAAATGGTAGACAAGTAAAAGCAGCATAAATTTTAACCACTGATGGCAGTAGGATTCTTTGGAAGGGGATACCATTGCCTATTACGGCACAGCAATCGTTTGTGGACAATATTGCTATTTATCCTAACCCTGCCCGGGAAAAATAACGATAGAAAGCTCTCGTGACGTTCCGGCAGATACAGAAATAGTTTTAGCAGATATTGCCGGTAGAACCGTAAAAAAGCAACAGGTAGGTGCAGTTCAAACAACCATAGTAGTGGGCTTGAAAAAATGTATATACCGGTGTTTATTTGCTCAGAATTTATACCGGTAAATATTTGGAACTTTGGTTAATAGCTGAAAAGTGTGGTAACACTAAGCTACGAATAGGGGGCGGCTTTTATGGCCGCCCCTCATTATTTTTCTTTCCGGACAACAATGGATATATAATGCATTTCCAGGTTGAAAAATATTCGTCGATCCGAAGACCTGCTGACAGACGAACATAGGCGGAAGTCTACGCTCAACCAGGGATATCCTTTCAATTTGAATTTTTTAGATGCTATACCCAATGTCATTAACTTAAGGATTTCTAAGTTTGCTTGTAGTTCATGTGAAACT
>JBEBWN010000071.1:0-13626 GCA_040392235.1 Taibaiella helva
CTTTTGCCATAGACAATGATACATAGCAAAAACCTTTTTTATTCGGAATCGCTGAATTTTCAATGACATTTTAATAAAAAGGCGCATTTTTATTACTTTTGCTCGATTTCGATTTTTTTCATATTAAATAATAACCTGTTTAACAAAATGGCAGAAAAAATTAAAGTGCTCAATCCCGTTGTGGAACTAGACGGCGATGAAATGACCCGGATCATCTGGAAGTTTATTAAAGACAAACTGATCCTGCCTTATTTGGATGTAGATATTAAATACTATGATCTGGGAATGGAGCACCGTGATGCAACGGGTGACCAGGTTACTATCGATGCAGCCAATGCCATCAGGGAGTATGGCGTAGGTATAAAATGCGCTACTATTACCCCGGACGAAGAGCGCGTTAAAGAATTCGGATTAAAGCAAATGTGGAAGTCTCCTAACGGAACGATCCGTAATATACTGGATGGAACCGTTTTCCGGGAACCCATCGTTATCAACAATATTCCCCGTTTAGTACCTAACTGGACGGCCCCTATCTGTATCGGGCGTCATGCCTTTGGCGACCAATACCGTGCTACTGACTTTGTAACCAAAGGAAAGGGCAAACTCACTGTTAAGTTTGAAGGCGAGGACGGTACCGTACAGGAGTTTGAAGTGTACAACTTTAAAGGCGACGGTGTGGCTTTGACTATGTATAATACCGATGAGAGTATTGTCGGTTTTGCAAGAGCTTGCTTCAACCAGGCCCTGAATAAAAAATGGCCTTTGTACCTGTCTACAAAGAATACGATCCTGAAAAAATATGATGGCCGTTTCAAAGATATTTTCCAGGAAGTGTACGAGAACGAGTTCAAAGCAGAGTTTGCTGCAGCTGGCATTACTTATGAGCACCGTCTTATAGACGACATGGTGGCCTCCGCCCTGAAGTGGAACGGAAACTTTGTTTGGGCTTGTAAAAACTATGATGGCGATGTGCAAAGTGATACAGTAGCACAAGGTTTCGGCTCTTTGGGTTTAATGACATCGACCCTGGTAACGCCCGATGGAAAAACGATGGAAGCAGAAGCGGCACATGGTACAGTAACCCGCCACTACAGAGAACATCAGAAAGGTAATCCTACCTCTACGAATCCCATTGCTTCCATTTTTGCCTGGACCCGTGGATTAGAGTTCAGAGGTAAACTGGATAACAACGAAGCATTGATCAATTTTGTCCATGCTTTAGAGCAGGTATGTATCGAAACCGTGGCTGGAGGTAAAATGACCAAAGACCTTGCTGTATGTATACATGGCAATAAAGTAAACCACGGCGAACACTACCTCTATACAGAAGAGTTCCTGGATGCACTGGATACAAATCTTAAAACTAAATTGGGATACTGATTTTAAGTTAAAAGGTAAAGGTCAAAACCAAGATTTCCATTGGTAAAGAAAGATGTATAATATCCTGATTAAGGGCTGGCTGTAATAGTCAGCCTTTTTTGTGCCTTTTATTAACTGCGGCAGGTTGCATGCTATGATGGGAGCAAATACAGAGTGAACGTATACAAACTGTTGCGGAGGATCCCCGACGTAATCCTTTCATCCCCGACTGCGGATTTCAATCTGTTATAGCATGGGGCTTAGGGTGGCCCCATGTACCATAAGCCAATAAACTTACTACTCTTGCAGGTACCTGATAACGATCGCCGCTCCGCCGCACTTTTAGTTTCGTTAGTTATATTATCTCGCTTATTGCGAATGAAAATATTGCCTCGCATGGATCGTCTTGCTCCGCTACGTTTGTACTGTATTGGCACAGGCAATATGATCGTTCTGTGGAACTGCACATTGCAGGGAGCACTTTGCGCCGTAGTATCCCTGTGTGCACAGTATTTACTGGCAAGAGAATTTTGTTAAATAAAAAAGTATATGTATTTTGTATTTTATTTCCTGTTATATAACGACTGTTTTTCAGGAGCTAAACCACATTAACCAGAATAACAACCCGGAATATGAAAAAGACATACCCGAGCCACAGGGCCTGTGTCCTGTTATTATTATCCTTACTGACCCAGGTTGCCTGCCTGAAGGGCGCTTTCGATCAGCCACCGGAACAGCGTAACAATGATCCCGGTTTAAACGTTACACACACCATTGCACAATTAAAGCAAATACCTTCTTATACAAAAATAGAGGAAGAGGTAACAATTGCAGGTATTGTGGTCATGAATGACCGAAGCGGTAACTATTTCCGGAAACTCGTGCTACAGGACAGTAGTGGAGGAATAGAACTCCTGGTCGATGCCAATTACCTGTATCACGATTACCCGTTGGGGCGTAAGATTTACGTACAATGCAAGGGCCTTTTCCTGGGCGCTTTTGCGGAGAATCCGCAGTTGGGCTATACACCTGATTTGTCGGGCAGGCTTACGGGCATTCCTCCGCTCCTGGCTGATGACTTTATTATTAAAGCCAGCTATCCGCATACCCTTATCCCCGATACACTCAGCCTGATTGACCTGGCAAATACGGATCTGATGCAACGTTACTATAATACATTAATTGTAGTGAGGAATGTAGAGTTCGATTCGGCCGATATGGGAATGCCTTATGCAGCACCGGTTACCGTCGCTCCTTCGACGACTTATCAGATCCGGGACTGCATAGGAAGAAGTATCCTCTTGAAAACGAGTGCACAAGCAGATTTTCGCACAGCGACATTGCCCGCCGGGAACGGAACGCTCGGGGGTATATATACCCGGAACTACCAGCAAGGCCAAATGGTCATCCGCGATACTACTGACCTTGCACTGAATACAGCCCGCTGCAACCAGACCCGCCGTACGCTTTTATTCCAGGATTTTAGTTCTCTGCCAGAGGGCGATCCCGTAGTATTGGCAGGTTGGAGTAATGTGCCCGAGGTAGGTGAAAAATTCTTTAAAAAACGATCTTCTACAGAAAGTTCCGGTTTTACCCGTATTACTGCCTTTGGAGGAGGAACACCAACCCTGGTAAGGAGTTGGTTGATCTTGCCGGGGCTGGATCTGAGCGATAAGTGGAATGTCTGGATATCTTACAGGATACGGGATGGATATGATAATGGTGCACAGATCGGTCTTTATGTCTCTCCCGATTATCGCGACGGCGAGCGCCCCGCTAATGCTACCTGGACGGAATTGCCTGTTCCTGTTGGCAGGAGATCAACTACCGGGTATGCCGAATGGACAAATGTATTCCGGGAACTGCCTTTTCATACTCCAGTACGTATTGCTTTCCTTTATAAAGGCGGTACGGGTAAAACGACGACATTCGATATTACCGACATCAAAATTACCAGCGAATAACCTGTTTCTACAGGCTTCCCGGCAATTGGAAATAAAGCGACTCCCAGCTGATCTTTTTTTACGCTACATTGCCTTATCTTTAATGTAACTGCCTGCAACTTTACATGGGAAGGGGCAAGACAGGTTTTATGTACCTTTATTTTTGTTTTTTTTACCTTTGAACGATATGGGAGAAGACGTTATCATTTCCCGGAAGAAGCCGATATACCCGGTTCATAATGCATTATATAAGTACCTCCGCTTGTACCAGCGCGAGGTGCGGCTACCAGTGCAATACAACGACCTGCGTAACTTTAAGGAATCCGTTCCTCTTATGGACAAAGAGGGCAAAGATACTTTATGGGAATGCCCTATTTATCCCAACAGCGAGATAGAACATTTGCATAATGGTTTAAAGAAAGTATATGCTATGCTTAAGGCTTCCGGTAACCTGCGTATTGTGGAGCATAAGTATATTGATCGCATAGACTATTGTACTTTCGGAAATACTCATCCTTTCCGCATTCGTATCGTGAATAGATTGAATGATGTTTACGATTACTTTTACATTAAGGTCGCCGATGCCTCGCGTATATATGGTATGGAAATAGAGCACCTTCTGTCGCCTAACCAACTCAATTATATGGTAGACCGGGAATCATTGGTAGAGGAACATATACCGGGGATACCGGGAGATGTATTCGCCAAAAACTATCTCCATAATAAAGATTACAATCCTAAACGGATCGCCAAAGAGTTTGTGAAATTTAACGAACGTTGTTTTATCAATCTTTTAGGCGATATGCGCTCCTATAATTTTGTGGTTCAGATAACACCCGATTTCGACGATTTCCAGTTCCGCATCCGCTGTATTGATTTTGATCAGCAATCCTACGAAGGTAACAAAAAGGTGTACCTTCCACAGTTCTTCAAGGAAAACTACCCTTATGTACAGTTAGGTATAGACTATCTGACAGACAAGACCTTCAAACAATATCAGCAGGAAGAGGCCTCGTCGATTGTGCATCGCCTACGCAGTGAAAGACACCGTATTGCCCATTTAAGAGACGTGCTGAAAACAGATCATATCGCACCCGAAGAGAAAGTAAAAGAGCTACGCGAAGCCCTGGCGGGACACTACCAGGAGCCTTTATACCTGGAATGCAGGCACATGGCCGATATTATTGAGTTGAACCTGAAAAGGATCATAAAGCAGGTAAAGCTCTGATACCCTACGGCGTCTTAAAGGAACAATTCTGAGGCGATACGGTCGGCAAATAGTTTACCTGCATCTGTCAGTGTTATTTTCTTTGCATCTATCATAAGCCAACCCCGTTCCTGGTATACAATGCTTTGCCGGAGTAACTGCTGAAGCGTTTCCAGTCCGAATTCGCTTTCAATATAGTGCAGGTCTGTTCCCCACATGGTACGTAAAGAGGTCATCAGGTATTCATTGAACCGGTCTTTGAAGGACAGATGTTCTATTTCGAAGGGTACTTTTTTATCCATCAGCAGGGCCTTAATATACAGGGCATTATTGGCAATGTTCCACTGCCGGCTGTGGCCGTTGTACGAATGTGCAGATGGGCCTATGCCCAGGTAGGGCACGTTTTTCCAGTAATTGGTGTTGTGCAATGCATATTGGCCTGGTAAGGCGAAATTGGAAATTTCATAATGCTCATACCCGGCAATGCGCAATGCTTCGATCAGCATGGAAAACTGTGTGGCCGCCTGTGCCTGGTCGGGTTCCATTGCCTGCCGCTTCTTTATCGCATTGGACAGTGCGGTTTTTTCCTCAACCGTAAGGGCATAAGAAGATATATGGGGTACCTGCAAAGCCAGGGCCACCTGGATATTTTGCAACCACAGTTGATCGTTCATAGTAGGTGTACCGTAAATCAGGTCGATGCTGATATTTTCCAGACCGGCGTCCTGGGCGGTTTTTACGGAATATTCGGCTTCCCCTGCGGTATGCGCACGGTTCATATAGACCAGATCATTGTCATGAAACGACTGTATGCCGATGCTCAGGCGGTTTACCGGGCTGTGTTGCAAACTTTTCAGGTACGCTTTGGTCAGGTTATCGGGGTTGGCTTCCAGGGTCACTTCCCGCACATTTTCCAGGTCGAAATAACGTTCTATAATCTCCCATATCTGCATGATCTCTTCCCGCGACAAAAGGGAGGGGGTACCACCCCCCCAATAAACAGTTTCGATCTTTCTGCCCTTCAGGAATTGATGTTGTAACAGCAATTCCTGTTGTAATGCGGCCAGCATCTCACCTTTTGACCGTAAAGAGGTGGAAAAATGAAAATTGCAATAATGACAAGCCTGTTTGCAAAAGGGAATATGGATATAAATACCAGCCATGGAGCAAAGGTAATTTGTTTCTTACCAATGTGGAATATCCGGTTGTAGGTACCTCAATAATCTACTAAGGGCAGCCGGGGGGCAATTCCCATTCAAATGTGTTTTTTTTACCGATTACACCAATACTGCTTTTTTAAAGTTATTTTCGCAGCTCTTAAAGACAGAAAAATGAAAGTGTGTTCCATAATATTTACAGTGCTTGTGACAGCAATGATGCCCATCTTAACGGTTAAAGCGACAGCTCAGCAAAACGTCGCTGCCTGTACAGATAAGCTTATACATACTGAACTGGTTATGTTAGACAAGGAGTTGGAAGACCGGGGCTTTAACCTGGTGCAATTTCAGACAATGAATATGCCTTCAGGCGCTTATTTGCCCGTAACCCTGCAAATGGACGCAGGCCAGATGTATCAAATTAATTTTATTGCCAATAAGGAATTCAAAGAGTATTCGCTCACACTGATTGACAAGGACAGGCAAAAGCTGGTAGACCGTAAAATGAAGCAAAAGAGTGGCGCTAAACATCATATTTCGGAAAGTTTTGTAGCGCCCTATAGCGGCAATTACGTTATTGTGCTGACACAAAAATTGAAGGGCGTTAAAGAGGCTTGCGCGGGCTTCTCTGTTTTAGAAGCGACTGCTCCGGCTAAGCCCGGTAAAAAGTAATGATATCCTCTCTAAGGTTTATTCAGGACTATGAAAAAGGTCATCAGGAAAGTTTTTCGACTGCGTTCTGATATGAGTATCAGTTTTTATATGGTTGATTTCGTATTCAGAAGGATACTGCGTCAAAATACAGGAGTTCGCTGGGCTGTGCATCATACCAGCACCATCCGGAATCCGGAGCGACTGAAAGCCGGGCGGCACACCTATCCGGGCGATTCACCGGGGGTGTATATCAGCGCTTTTAATGGCGTCGAAGTAGGCGATTATACAAATATTGGGCCGAATGTGAGTATTGTTTCTGATAACCATAATTTTATAGATAATAGTGTTTCCAACCCGGCCGATCCGGTACGGATCGGCAAATTCTGCTGGCTGGGTTCTCATGCAGCAATACTTCCGGGAACCGTACTGGGCGATTTTACCATTGTAGGAGCCGGCGCTGTTGTAACCAAAAGTTTTACAGAGGGGTATTGTGTTGTTGCCGGCAATCCGGCCAAAATAATCAAGTATTTAGATAAAGAAAGTTGCATATCCTTTGCCAGATCCAAAGAAAAATAAGGCCCTGTATGGCAATTCGATCCTGATATTTTCTGTCCGGTTCTTTGCTAATCTGGCCACATTGCTGGTAATGCACTATTTTGCCCATTACCTGGCTAAAGACGCTAATGGCATTTACCAGAATTTCTGGACCAGGCTTTCCCTGACTGCAGGAGTAGCGGTAGCCGGCATATCCATATTTATATTCACTTATCCCCCCGATACTTTACGATATCTGGTGGCGCGAATAAGAGCCAAACACTATTGGCTTTACGGCTTATTTCTGCTGGGCGCTGCCGCCACATTTGCAGGATTGCAACAAGGTAACAGTATAACGGCATTTTTGATAGCCGTACTTTTCTTTATTCTCTATCTACTCAATATTTTGCAGGAATCCCTGCTGATGGTCCTGCGACGGTTCCGGATACTGGTTCCGGTTAGTATTATTTACGCAGTGCTTTTTGTTGTGATACACTATGTGGAGGCCCGGCGGGGCTTAGAGTTGAATCGCCTTTTGCTTTGGCTTATCCCTTTACTTTTTCTTAAACTGCTTTGCTTTCTGCCCGCGACTTTATCCTTTTTTCGTAGGAAAGTTGCGCTTGTTTCGCCTGCTATAGACATCAGGAGGGTACGCTCGCTGTGGATACATCTGGGGCTCTTTAATATTTACTCTATCTTATTTCAATGGATCGATAAATATATTCTGAGTTTTGTGTTGGCGCCCTCCCTGTCGGCGATATATTTCTATGGCAGTGTGGGTATACCCTTCCTTCCGCTGGTATTTGGTGCGGTTAGCAGCGCCTTGCTTATGCAAATGAACACACTCCCCGAATCTGCCGGGAAGGAACAAAAAATGCAACTTCTGCATTATTCTTCCCGTTTACTGTCTTCGGTTGCTTTCCCTGTTTTCTGCTATTTGTTTGTTTTCGCGGCAGAATTAATTACAGTGATGTTTTCGGAGGAATACCTGGCGGCGGTGCCGGTATTTTTATGCGCTATACTAGTGATCCCTGTCCGGTCGTGTGTTTTTGTTGCGGTATTGCAGAACCATCAAAAAGGCCGTATTATTAATTTCGGCGCCGCCATGGATCTGGTGCTGGCCTGCCTGCTGATGTTTCCCCTGTACCATTGGTTAAGCTTACCCGGAGTGGCGCTCAGTTTTGTATTAAGTACATACGGACAATGCTTTTTTTACCTTTATTATTCCGGTAAAGCGATGAAGGTGAGTATGTGGTCCTTTATTCCCTGGTTGGTTTGGGCAAAGAAATTTCTTTTTTTTGGCGCATTGGCCTTCACCTTGCACGGTTTGCTGAGCGGAGAGGCGCCAATGGTACGTTTGCTTTCCGGGGGAATAGTAATTGCTGTAGTGGCTTTAATTAATTTGCGGCAGGAGTATAAACGACAATCCGCCGGTCGTCTGAACTCATCACAAGGGCAGGCGGAAATTTAATGGATATGTTTTATGTGTGGAATTAGTGGATTTATAAGGCGCGACCGGCCACTTTCTTCTGCGGATTTGCTGCGGATGGGAACGGCAATCCGGCATCGCGGACCGGATGACGAAGGCTATTTTTGCCTGGGGCCTGCGGTGGACGGCAGCTATTCAGGAGAGGGATCAGTACCGGAAGTCAAAGCGCTGTATCCCCCGCTGGTCTTAGACGAACCCCTTACCCTGGGGATGGGGTTCAGGCGACTGGCTATATTCGACCTCAGCGCTGCCGGGCATCAACCCATGTTGTCGGCAGATGAGCAATTGGTTATAACGTTCAATGGCGCTATATACAATTACCAGCTTTTAAAGCGGGAACTGGAAGAACAGGGCTTTGCTTTTAAAAGCAATACGGATACCGAGGTGATACTGAATGGCTATGCCTGCTGGGGCAGGGAAGTGGTACACAAATTGAAGGGCATGTTTGCCTTTGTTATTGCCGACCGGCGCAGGCGGGTACTTTGGATGGTGCGGGACAGGATGGGCATTAAACCTCTGTTTTATCATCAGTCAGAAAAAGGCTTTACCTGGGCATCGGAAATTAAGGCCATTCTGAAAGTAGCGGATGTTGATGCCCGGTTGTGTATGAATGGCCAGGTTGAAAACCTTTTTCTGCAAACGACGCCCCCGCCGGACACCTGCTTCGAAAAAATATATGCGTTGGAGCCTGCTACCTGGATGGAAATAAACATGCAAACTTTGCAGGCCCAAAAGGAAACTTACTGGACGATTCCGGTAGGACAGACCGTGGGCAAATACACAATGGAAGAGGCTGCCGCCGAATTGGACAAACGACTGTATGATATAACAAGAGCGCAATTGCAGGCAGATGTACCCCTGATAACTATGATGAGCGGCGGTATAGACTCGACTACGGTAACGGCGATTGCTAAAATGATCAACCCAGGAATAGAGTGCTATTCCATGGGATACGATGGGTCGGGACAGGGGGGAGATGAACTACCGCACGCCCGGGCCCTGGCACAAAAATTGGGAATCCGCCAGCACATTCACATGGTACAGCATGAACAAAACCTGCAAGAGCTGGATGCCGGATTACGTCACTTTGAAGAACCCTACACAGGACCGGAAGTGAGCCTGAGTGCCGCTCATTTTATAAGAGAGCAAGGTTTTAAAGTTGTGTTATCTGGTAATGGAGCCGATGAGCTTTTTGGCGGATATGATCATATACTGGGGGTGGAACGCTGGAAACAAAGAAAAAAATGGAGGACATTGGCGCCTTTTGTGCCACCTTTCGGTACCTTCTTATCGAAGGTGAAACATCATTTACAGCTGCAAACCGGTTTCCAATACTATGCGCAGAGCCGGTCAGCTATGCGGCCTTACGATATGAAGGAACTATTGCTGCCCGCTTATATTCCTGTAGTAGATAGAATGTTGAACCGGTTACAGGGGCTGGAGAGCGAAGCAAAATTCCGGAATGAGTACGAAGCACTTTTTTATTATGATTTGAAGTATTCTGTATCGGGGCATCATGTTTACAGGGATGACCTGAGTGCCATGCGTTATGGTTTGGAAATGCGGTATCCTTACCTTGATCATAGCCTTATAGAGTGGGTTGCGTCGCTTCCATTATCTTTGCGGTACAATGGCAATACGAATAAGCCGCTCCTGAGGGCAGCAGCGGCCAGGCATATTACAGACATAAACCTGCAGATGCCTAAAAAGGGGTTTAACCTTCCGGTGGCCGAATGGTGGCGGGAAAACCGTTTAATGAAGGATTATATGGACCGCCAGTTAAGTGCTTTGAAGAAGAGGGGTATATTTAACAATAATACGATTGGCGGTTGGCAAGAAAATGCGCATACATTTTTCGATCTCAGTAGAATATGGCAACTGGTAACAACCGAAATATGGATGCAAACTTACCTGGACTAATATCCGGCGTTTTTTAAGAAGAAGAAAGATAATAAATGATTGAAAATAAAAATATAATAGGAGCGGAGGAGAAAGCCGTGCTGGTTGGCCTCATACAGAAAGATGTTACGGAGCCACAGGTGATCGAATACCTGGATGAATTAGCATTTCTTGCTGAAACCGCGGGGGCGCAGGCGGTTAAATATTTTTTCCAGAAATTGCCTCACCCGGATAGCCGCACTTTCGTGGGGAAGGGCAAGTTGGAAGAGATCAGGCAATATGTAGTCCGGCACCAGGTAAGCCTGGTGATTTTTGACGATGAGCTTACCGGATCCCAGATCAGCAATATAGAAAAGGCGTTGGGTGTCAAAACCATCGACAGGTCGGATCTGATATTGGATATTTTCGCACGGCGGGCTAAAACGGCCCAGGCAAAAACACAGGTGGAACTGGCGCAATACCAATACATCCTTCCAAGATTAAAGGGAATGTGGAAACACTTGGAGCGACAGGGTGGGGGTATCGGATCGCGTGGGCCTGGTGAAACGGAAATCGAAACGGACAGGCGTATCGTGAAAGATAAAATTGCATTGTTGCGCCGGCGACTGGCAGAAATTGATAAGCAGTCTTTCACCCAAAGAAAAGAACGGGGTACATTTATTCGAGTGGCGCTCGTGGGCTATACTAATGTGGGTAAAAGCACCTTAATGCAGGTGCTCAGCAAATCGGATGTATTTGCAGAAAATAAGCTGTTTGCGACGCTCGATACCACCACCCGGAAAGTAGTGTTTGAGCGTACGCCATTTCTGCTAAGCGACACTGTGGGTTTCATACGCAAATTACCCCACCACCTGGTAGAAAGTTTTAAGTCTACATTGGATGAAGTTCGTGAAGCTGATATCCTACTACATGTTGTGGATATTGCACATCCTAAATATGAAGACCAGATCGGGGTGGTGAATAGTACTCTTCAGGAGCTTGGCGCATTTGAAAAACCTATGCTTATGATCTTCAATAAAATGGACCTTTATGCCGAAAAGAATTTTGATGAATGGTTAGAGGAAGGCGTCAAGGAGGATATACTGAAACAGCTTCATCGCCGATGGGATAATCTTACGCATGGCAATGCCATATTTGTTTCGGCAACACAGCGCTCGAATATAGATGGCTTGAGACATACCATTCTGGAAAAAGTAAAACAGCTTTATGAAGAACGTTATCCTTACCTGAATAGTTTTTACTAGTGTTGCGTTAATCATAATCTGTCGCCTTGAACATTCTTAGTTTCTTAATGGACAGGCGATTGTAGCTTTTTGGTTTTGCCTTTTCCCTTTTAACTTAACACCAGAATGACATTTGTTGCAGGGTAAGCTACGCGTGATCTTTTGCACTGGATAACCGGAGAGCGGGTATTTTTAGCTTTAATAATCCACCTTGATTGCCGTATAGGATATAGCCGGTTTTTTAAGGTGGATTTTTAATGTCTAACTTTGATACACTTCATTTTCATGCCCAGGTCATCTCCCCATGCTTCAGGTTGTTCAATGGGAACAAGCTTTACCGATTCTCTACTTGTTCTTATCACCGCGACCTGTTGTAGTATTAAACCTGATTTTGTGGTCTGGTGCGCGGCTCTCGGGAGAAGAGACGTTCTTAAAGCAAAAAAATCCGATGAAAGTCTGTCTCTCACCGGAACTTTTCTTTTAAAACACAGCTCTCCTTACAGCGGGATATTATCATGTTTTTTCTTTGGCATCCGGACCACTTTATTTTCCAGCATTTTAAAGCCTTTTACCAGCTTTTCGCGTGTCGTTTCCGGTATGATAACCTCATCAATAAAGCCCCGGGCCGCCGCTCCATAGGGATTTGCAAACTTTTCCAGGTATTCCATTTCCTTTTCTTTCAGCTTGGCTTCGGCATTTTCGGCTTCGGCTATTTCTTTTTTGAAAATAATTTCGGCGGCGCCTTTAGCGCCCATTACGGCAATTTCCGCGCTGGGCCATGCATAGTTAAGATCGGCGCCTATATGTTTGGAGTTCATCACGTCGTAAGCGCCACCATAGGCTTTACGGGTAATTACGGTAATTTTAGGAACAGTAGCTTCGCTAAGGGCAAAAAGTAGTTTTGCACCATTGGTAATGATGCCATTCCATTCCTGGTCTGTGCCAGGAAGAAAACCAGGTACATCAACCAATACGAGTAAGGGAATATTAAATGCATCGCAGAAACGCACAAAGCGGGCTGCTTTTTTTGATGAATTGATGTCCAGTACGCCGGCCATGCTGGCAGGTTGGTTGGCAACAATGCCAATGCTTCTGCCGGCGAGCCGTGCAAAACCAACTACTATATTTTCAGCATAGTCCTTGTGTACTTCCAGGAAACTGTCGGTATCGGCCAACTCTTCTATTACTTCCTTAATATCATAAGGCTGATTGGGATTTTCGGGGATAACGCTATTCAGTTTACTCCGGATTTCGTTGCCCGCTTCATAGGGATATACCGGCGCATCTTCCTCACAGTTTTGCGGCATATAGCTCAGCAACAGCTTAATGTGTTCGATGCAGGCCACTTCATTTTCAACGGCAAAATGGGTTACACCGGATTTCTGCGCATGGGTTTGTGCCCCACCCAACTCTTCGCTGGTTACATTTTCATGGGTAACCGTTTTTACTACGTTTGGCCCGGTTACAAACATGTAAGAGGTATTTTCGACCATCAGGATAAAGTCGGTAATCGCGGGCGAGTACACAGCGCCGCCGGCGCAGGGCCCCATGATAGCGCTAAGCTGCGGGATGACGCCGCTGGCTTTTACATTGCGATAAAAGATATCGGCATAACCGCCCAGTGAGACCACTCCTTCCTGTATACGGGCGCCGCCGCTATCATTAAGACCGATGACAGGTGCACCATTTTGCATAGCGAGGTCCATCACTTTACAGATTTTTTCGGCATGTGTTTCAGAGAGACTGCCGCCAAAAACAGTGAAATCCTGAGAAAAAACGTACACCAATCTACCGTTTACCCGACCATACCCGGTAACAACGCCATCTCCCAAATACTGCTCTTTTTCCATGCCGAAATCGCGGGAGCGGTGTGTTACCAACATGCCGATTTCTTCAAAACTGCCTTCATCCAGGAGTAATTGTATACGTTCTCTTGCAGTGAGTTTGCCCTTGTTGTGTTGGCTGTCAATGCGTTTCTGGCCGCCTCCCCAATGGGCCTGATCTATTTTCTCCTGAAGAATACTTATTTTATCCATTAAGTTTTTATATTAAAAAGCAGGGCAAGTTACAAAAAGCGGACCAAATTACGGATATGGGGGAGGAACTGCAGGGCAATCGCATTTACAATTTAAGTATTTTCTGTCTGTAAAGATCGTCCATC
>JBEBWN010000072.1:0-13595 GCA_040392235.1 Taibaiella helva
ACCAACCCGATGGGATATTTGCTTTCTTCTGCTACGTTAATAAAGCCAGCTACCTGTACACCCTTAACTTTTTTGGCTATATTGATAAAACCACTCACCTGATTATGGGCGTTCTTCGCCTGGTTAATAAAACCGGCGAGTTGCAGACAACCATTGTCGTGAGAAATATTGCTGAAACCGGATACCTGGGTAGCGCCATTTTTGGCCACATTCATAAAACCGGCAAGTTGTATACCTTCTGCATTGCCCGAAATGTTGGCAAATCCTGCTACCTGCGCACCCTGAACACCGCCATTGATATTCATAAATCCGGCAATGGCAGCGCCATGGGTTTGTTGATGGATTATATTAAGAACACCTGCAATGCTGGCGCCATCAACATTAGTGCCTACCCGGTTAAAGACTCCGGACAGAACGGTTCCCCTCACATCTTCTTTAACAATACTGCCTATACCAGACAGGCAAAAAGCCTTCTCCCGTAGTGAGATGCCATATAAAACATGAAAGGAAAAGTTATTGGCACAGTCGGGCGCTTCCGTGCCATTTGAGCTCAAAGGATAAACCAGTCCGACATGGGCTGGCCTGCTTTGTTCTGTCTGGGCTGAACTGACAATAGCAAAACAAAGCACAAGCAGGGTAGTGCAAAGCAGGAATAGAATAAGGGTACTGAATAAGTTGCGTGTCATAATATTGTCTTTGTATTAAGACAGCAACCTGATGTGGTACCCCTATGTCCTTGTTAAATATTCTGAAGAGTTTTAAAACAGGTCAACGCCCATATTCCAGCCTATCCATCCTTTAACTTCCCTGCCCAGCGAAAAGCTTGGATAAGTTTCGGCAAAGCCGGCCCGGTATCCTTCTGTCGGAGCTACTGCTTTGTTATAGAGCAGCGAAACAGAAGGGCCGGCATAGATCATGATACCCTTTACCGGCTCATACTTCAGGTTAAGGTCCAGGCGTCCCACCAGGTTCTGTGCATCCCAGTCGCCGGTATAAAAGAACAGGTGTATGAGCTGTGGATTTAGATATAACTTCCTGCCAATCCTTTGATCTCTACCCAGGCCATAGCCGATAGAGAACGCTTTATGTGAGAAATCCAGTTCCAGGCCGGCACTGATAATACTATATAGTCCCGCATTTCCCGATTTATACGCCAGGTTGCACTGTTGAATTTCATTTGTAGAGACCGAAAGCTTATGGTAGCCACTACGTACAATATTAACCAATCCTATCGCATAACCGCCCAGCGTATCTGCAATATTAACAACGCCGATCTGAACGCCTTTCAAGGTTGTGGCCTTATTGAGGAGGCCTGCTATCTGCATGCCATCATTATCTTGCATGCTAATATTGGCCAGGCCGGCTACCTGGATGCCCTTTGCTGATTGTGTGCTGATATTGGCCAGACCGGCTATTTGTATGCCATGGCTATGTGTGTTCCGGTTTACCAGTCCACCGACCTGAATACCACGTATCGAATACCTGTTGATATTGCACAGTCCGCTAATTTGCAACCCGCTCATATTCCTGCTCTGGTTGTATAATCCACCGACCTGTACACCGTCGGCATGCTGCAGTACAATATTGCTCAGGCCGGCTATTTGTACGCCGTCTACACTTTTCAGCACATTATTGTGCAAGCCGCCAATTTGTACACCAAACACTTCGCCCCCAACGATATTGAATAGTCCTGCAATTTGCAGGAAACGGACATCCTGCTTTACAATATTAAAGAGGCTGCCCAGCTCAAAGCCGTTTACACCGGCAGTGTACCCGCCAAAAACGTTAAATGAAAAGCGGTTGATAACCTGTGCGCCCATCTTACCATGCGATCCCAGGCCAGGTGTTAAGGAGAATTGAAAAGGCTGGCCCGAAAAAAAATTGCTAAGGTTCAGGCTATTCATTGTTTGCTGTGTCGAGAGGAGACGCTTCGCCAGCCAGGTACGTTCTACGCCGCTGATCACCACCGAATCCAGTGCATAACTGATCTGTTGTATGCCTATGCGGGTTTCAGACTGCTGAGCGGCGTTTAGCAACACAACAGTATCTGCATAAGACACTTTACTGATATTGAGTAATATTTCCGATCTTTTTTCTTTGAGCTGTAAGCGGAAAAAGCCTTTTTCGTCGGTCATGGTAGATACCAGCTGTTGCCGTTCATACACAGTGGCATAACTTACCGGATCGCCGGTAAGGGCATCGATGATCCAGCCGCTGATATACCCATACTGTGCCGATAGTGCCGGATGGATAATCAAGTGATTGTCCCGTTCCTGGTATTGGTATTTTTTATCAAAAAGCTTATCCAACAACTGTGCGATACTTTGTTGCTGTGCATTGACGCTTACCAGGCTATCGGCTTTCAGAATATTGTTGTTATAAGAGAAGTAAAAATTTCCTTTTTTTTCTATCTCTTTCAACACCTCGGCTACCGGTTTATTTTTTACCGTCAGACTTACCTTCCTGTTTAATATACCTTGTGCCCGGCTTTGAGCCGGGATGTACAAAATAGAGACAAACAGGAAGATAATAGATGTCAGCCACTGGGTTGTATGAGAAAACGAATGTGACCGACTATCTTTTATTTTCATGCCTGGTGTATTTTTTGTGTTCAAGTTGTAAAAATAATCTATTCCTTTTCTATACAAAAAGAAGCTGTCCAAAATTGGGCAGCTTATAAAACAATGAATTACAAAAAAAATTGCCTTCCTTGTGATGCTTATTTTAAGACAATAGTATCTCCGTGGTTTTCCATATTCAGATGAAATGTTTCTACTACTGTCGATAATATGTTCTGCAGATTCTCTTCCCGGAAAGTGGAGGTCAGCGGCAAATTCTTTATTTGATCGTTAGCGATGATGATATGTGTGTTGTAGGCTTTATTCAATACTTCTACCAGTCGGTACAAAGGTGTGTTGTTGCAAACAAATGTATTGGTTCTGTAATAGTTATAAAGTTCGTCATTGTTTTTTACTACCATAGGGCTCCGGGCCTGCTGGGTTACAATAGCCTTTTGGTTAGGTAACAGTTTTACACTGTTATTTTTCTTGGCTACGCGCACTATCCCGGTTTCTACTATTACCTCGGTTTGCTCCCTTGTGTTGCGCACATTAAAAGATGTTCCTAATACCTGTATGTCCACTTCACCTGCATGAATCCGGAACGGTTTGTTTTTATCAGGACTTACATCAAAAAATGCCTCGCCCTGTAATTGCACCGGTCTGGTTTTGCCGGAAAAATTTTTAGGAAATTGAATGGAGGAATGCGCATTCAAGGTTACAACCGATCCGTCAGGCAAAGTATCTACCCTTACGGAATTCCCGGAGGCCAGTGTTATCGTGGCCGGGCTGTTCCATAAATAAGAGACCATCCAGGAACCCAACAGCAAAATGGCGATACCGGCAGCTGCTTTCAAAACATTCATTCGCCTGCCATTGGTTTTGTTCAGGACCATTGCATCTGCAGGCTTTATCCGTTCCCGGAATCGCTCCCAGGCGGCGTTTTCATCTATAGTGCTTTGCGAAGCAATTTTTTTACTTTCTTCCCAGATCAAACACAACTCTTCAAAGTATGCCCTGTTCTCCCCTTTTTCCGCCATCCAGTCTTCTACCACCTTCCGCTCCTCCTTAGTGGCTTCATCCAGGATATATTTTACTAAAATTTCGTCCATAATACCTTACTTTAATACACTGTTGACGGGTTTGAATATATTACTTGTCCAGCCTCCTGTTTCCTTATCCTGCATCGGCATTAAAATCCAACCTTATCGCAGGAAGAGAAGCGCAGCCGTGAATGTCCACATTAATACCATTATAGAAGGCAAATACTCAACCAGGTGCATTCTCATAATTTTAAGCGCTTTACCCATCTGGTTCTCAATAGTTTTAATAGAAAGATTTAATTTATCGGCAATTTCACGGTATTTCAGTTGCTCAAAACGGCTCATCTGGAAAATGGTCCGGCATTGCTCCGGCAATCGTTCCAGTGCTTCCGAGATCTTTGTTTCCAATTCTTTCCCGATCATTGTTCTGATGTTATTATCCGTACCTTCCTGCATGGTATGCTTGGCATAAGCCTGGTAAGCTTGTTTTACCTTTTGATGTTTTAAATAATTCAGGCATTCGTTATGCACCGCCCGGTACAGGTAGGCCTGTACGGATTGTTGTATGTTGAGTTTTTCTCTTTTCTCCCATAATTTAAAAAATACCTGCTGTACAATTTCTTCGGCATGTATATCGTCCTTTACAATAGTAAGGGCATACCCGTACAGGTTTTTGAAATGGGCCTTGAATACCTCTTCAAATAATTGTTCCGAAATACCTATGTTATTGCTGATTTCCATATACGCAGGCGCTCTAGATCCCGCAAATATAAAATCTTGCTTTAATGTTTCCATCATTATAAAGACAATGATCTACTTTTTCTCCCCTATCCGTTTTTTTAATTTTCATGCTTTTCTGTAAAAACGGCTCTAATAATTTGCTATACCGGAAAAATTATATGTTATTTATAGTATGAATAATTAAAACAATCTATTTTTGATTTGTAAACAATTAAACGGTTTCAATTATGGGCTTCTTAAAAGAATTCAAAGAGTTTGCCATTAAAGGCAACGTAATGGACCTGGCTGTCGGCGTTATTATCGGCGGCGCATTTAATAAAATTATTGATAGCGTCGTGGGAGATCTGGTAATGCCGATTGTGTCAGCCATAATCGGAGAACCAGATTTTAGTAACAAGTATGTGGTACTGAAAGGCAATGTACCCCCGGGAACGGCACTGGTGGATGCAAAAAAAATGGCGGATACCTCCATTTTCGCCTACGGTAATTTTATTACTGTTTTAATTAATTTCCTTTTACTGGCCTTGGTGATCTTTATAATGATCAAAGGCATTAATTCGCTTAAACGCAAAGAGGCTGCTGCTCCGGCGGCGCCACCAGCACCTACGGCAACGGAGACATTACTTGCCGAAATACGGGATGAGTTGAAAAAGAAAAGCTAAGTTTGCATAAAATTCCCAGAATCATTATACTCGGAAGCTACAACATAGCTTCCGGGTTCTTTTTAAGCATAATCCATGAGGGCATCAAGTATTTTACCGCAGATACAATTATTAAAGACACGGCAGGCGCATGCTTTTGCTGTATTGATCGACCCGGATAGCATTACACCGGCGTCTGTTAAAGTATTAGCAGAAAAATGCAATGAAGCCGAAGTGGACTATGTTTTCTTTGGTGGAAGTATTATGGTAACGGCCCATGCCGATCATTGTATTCGTTTGTTTAAAGAGGCAAGCAATATACCGGTAGTACTTTTTCCCGGTAGTCCCGCCCAGGTATCGCCTTCTGCCGACGCCCTTTTATACCTTTCGCTAATTTCTGGCCGTAATCCGGATTTGCTGATAGGCCAGCATGTCGTTTCCGCCCCCGCCATCAAAGCCAGCGGCCTGGAGGTGATATCAACAGGTTATATACTTGTTGACGGAGGAACCCCAACTACCGTGTCCTACATGAGCCACTCTGCTCCCATTCCTGCCAATAAGCCAGATGTTGCCTTATGCACGGCCTGGGCCGGGGAGCTACAAGGCAAGCACCTTATATATATGGATGCCGGTAGCGGAGCCCAACATCCCATCAGCAGCGAAATGATCGGGAAAGTAAGTGCCAATATTGAAATACCCCTTATTGTGGGGGGAGGCATTCGTAGCGCGGAAAAAGTATATGAAAACTGCCAGGCCGGAGCGCAGATAGTAGTAGTAGGTAATGCCATCGAAAAAGATAATTCCCTGATCAAGGAAATGTGCCAGGCCACGAAGAGTAGCCTCCGGATACCCTCTGCGTAGCGGAATGAGGACTACTTAGTATCTTATGGCGTAAATAATTAGCTAAATACCCCTTTAAATCCCGCGATGCATTTCTGCTTCCGTACCTTTGCCGCAAAAATTCAGATTTGAAAGCGCAACACTACGTAGCTATTGTCATAGCTTTAGTTCTTACCGGCGTTCTGTTCCTGGTAGGCAATCCTACTAAGACCACTAAGCGGGAAGAAGGAAAAAGTGGAAAAGCACCCGCAGCGGCCATGGCCCCCGGCGCTAACCTGCCGGAACCCGCCCGTTTCGACTCCTTATTGCTCGCCGCTAAGAAAAAATTGTCTCCCGCTGCCCAGGCTGAAGTAAGCCAGCTGGAAAATTCCATTACGCGCGGCGCTGTTAAAGAGCAGCAAATTGTTGCATATGAGCAACTTGGGAAGATATGGCAAAAATTCGCTAACCGCTCAATTGCCGCGTACTATTTTGGCGCATCAGGAAAATTGGAAAATTCAGAGAAAAAACTGAACTTTGCCGCCCATTTGTTAACAGAAGAGTTACATAACGAACGTAATCCTAATGTGAAACAGTGGATGGCGGAAGAAGCGATCAGCTGCTATCAACACTCCCTGGAATTAAACCCGGATAATGATACCGTCCGGATCGATCTTGCCGGAGTGTATATTAACGGTACGGGCGAAACAATGAAGGGAGTATCAGAGCTCTTATCCATTGTAAGCAGAGATTCTACAAATGTACCGGTCAACATTATCCTGGGTAGAATGGCGGTTGAGTCTGGGCAATTGGACAAAGCAGTGCAAAGAGGATTAACCGTTTTGAGCGTGGATAAGGATAATATAGAAGCCCGACTATTCCTGGGGGAAGCCTACAAGCGGCAGGGGGAGAAGCAGAAGGCAGTTGACGTTTTTAATGAAGCTAAGCGTATCATGAACAACCCGGATTTCAGCAAAGATCTGGATGAGTATATGAAAACTTTCTGATAAGAGAATAGAAGAAAGCTGCGTACAGGAGAATAAACAGATAAAAAGACTTTTATTAACAATAAAATTATTAATTTATGCCAAGTGGTAAAAAAAGGAAACGTCATAAAATAGCAACGCATAAACGTAAAAAAAGGCTTAGAAAGAATCGCCATAAGAGCAAGAAGAAGTAATTTTTTCCGGAATATCCGGCTAAGGCAAGTTAAAAGGAACATTCCTGGTACTTGCCTGGGACGTATAAATTTTATTATGCTTCCGGCCGGTAACTAATATAAGAAATACCTAACCCGGATTCCTGTTCAGCAGGTATATCGGGTTAGCATTTTTTTATTTGTAGAGAAAAGCTGTATGACCGTCCGTTTCGGATGAATAGGTTGGCAGTATTAGATAGAACGACAAAAAAGATATCATGAATAAAGAAATGATTATCAATGCGTCGGCTGAGGGTGTGGAAATTGCTCTTCTGGAAGATAAAAAACTTGTAGAACTTCATTACGAACATAATAATTCGGCCTTTGCCGTAGGTGATTTATATTTAGGTAAGGTCAAGAAATTGATGCCTGGCCTGAATGCCGCATTTGTAGATGTTGGATACGAGAAAGATGCTTTTTTGCACTATACCGACCTTAGCCCGTATGTCCGGTCGTTATTGAAATTTACGCAGACAGCCATTAAGGATACGACTCCTGGTGGTTTTGACTTCGGAAAGTTTCAGAACGAGCAGGAGATATTGAAAACTGGTAAGATTACAGATGTACTCAACCAAAAACCAGAGATCCTGGTTCAAATATTAAAAGAGCCCATTTCCTCCAAGGGACCCCGCTTAAGCTGCGAGCTTTCTTTCCCTGGTAGATTTGTGGTATTGACACCCTTCAACAACTTTGTTTCGGTTTCCCGCAAAATTCATTCCGGCGAGGAACGCAAAAGATTACAGAAGATTGTAGAAAGCGTTAAGCCCCAAAACTTTGGGGTAATTGTACGTACGGCTGCCGAAGGAAAGAACACCGCTGAACTTCATGCTGACCTTCTGGAGCTACAACAACAATGGAAAGATATTCAGGCTAACCTCAAAGCAGCCCGTCCTCCAAAGCGCATTCTCAGCGAGCAGGGGAAAACAAACTCCATACTTCGCGACCTGCTTAACGAAAGCTTCCAGCGTATTGTTGTCAACGAAAAAGGTATATTACAGGAAACCCGGGAATATGTTTCCCGAATTGCTCCTGAAAAACAGGAAATTGTCAACCTGTACCAAAACGGGCAACCTATTTTCGATCACTATGGTATAACCCGGCAGGTGAAGGCCGCATTTGGTAAAACGGTAAATCTTGCCAGCGGAGCCTATCTGATTATTGAGCATACCGAAGCGATGCATGTCATTGACGTGAATAGCGGTACCCGTGCTGCAGATGGTAACCAAGAAGAAAGTGCATTAAGGACCAATATGGAGGCCGCAGAAGAAATCTGCAGACAGCTACGCCTCCGGGATATAGGCGGGATCATTATTGTCGATTTTATTGACATGAAGCTGCCTGATAACAAGAAAAAATTGTTGGATCTGATGAGCGAGTTGATGGAAAGCGATCGCGCCCGTCACACACTGCTGCCCATTTCCAAGTTTGGCCTGATGCAGATCACCCGTCAACGCCTTCGACCGGAGATCAATATTTCCACTGCTGAAGTATGTCCCTCCTGCAACGGAACGGGTAAGATCGGCCCATCGCTGTTAATTACCGATGAACTGGAGAAAGATTTCAAATACCTCATACATCAGGGGCACCGGAAACTGAAATTGGTGGCGCATCCAATGCTCATCGCTTATTTAAAGGACCGGGGTTTCTGGCGCTCCCTGCAATGGAAATGGTATCGTCAGTACAATGTTTGGTTGCAATTGCAGACCGACAATAATTACCAGTTGACAGAATACTATTTTTTCGACAGGAAAACGGACGAAGTGATAAAACTGTAATCTTATTGATTTTACGCGCGAAGGGGAAGATAGACCTTGTAAGGGATCTATTCTTCCCCTTCGCCTTTAGACTGTTTAGTTTACCATGCCTATGTAGGCGACGGCCGACAGCAAAACGAACTTCAACAGGCCTCTTCTTAACTGTACGCTCTACCGGAGATGCCTCATATTCCTGTATTTTCAGAGGCTTTTACGGTATAAAACACCAATCCCCACATAAAAACCTTTTATTATAAATCTTGGTTATTGCGGCATTTTGGTCGTAACTTTGCTGCCTAAATTTAAAGGGGCCTTCTCCCTTTTCAGGAGTGAGTAGTATGGAAAATAACAGCACTGATTTTTTAGAGGAAATTGCCGGTAAAGAATATGAGCATGGCTTTATTACCGACATTCCCATGGATATATTGCCTCCCGGCCTTACCGAAGATACGATCCGTTTTATTTCACAAAAGAAAAATGAGCCGGAATGGCTGCTGGAATGGCGTTTAAAGGCATTTCGCTCTTTTTTGAAAATGGACTTGCCCGGATGGCAAAACTTTACAATGCCTGATATTGATTTCCAGGCTATATCGTATTATGCCGCCCCGTCATCCAAAGCTAAATATGATAGCCTGGACCAGGTGGATCCCGAATTGCTGGAAACCTTTAAGAAACTGGGTATTCCGCTTTCCGAGCAAAAAACGCTTGCTGGAGTGGCTGTCGATGCCGTTTTTGACAGCGTTTCTGTGGCGACTACTTACAGGGAGGAATTGCACAAGCTCGGTATTATATTTTGTTCTTTTGGCGAAGCCGTTAAAGAGCATCCCGAACTGGTAAAACAATACCTGGGCTCTGTAGTGCCGCACAGCGATAATATATTTGCAGCTTTAAATGCAGCCGTATTTTCTGACGGGTCTTTCGTGTACATCCCGCAGGGTGTTCGCTGCCCGATGGAATTGTCCACCTATTTCCGGATCAATGCACAGAATACCGGGCAGTTTGAACGTACCCTTATTGTAGCTGATAAAGGTGCTTATGTAAGCTACCTGGAGGGCTGCACAGCACCGATGAGGGATGAAAATCAATTGCATGCGGCGGTTGTGGAGATTGTTGTACTGGATAATGCAGAAGTAAAATACTCTACTGTGCAGAACTGGTATCCTGGCGACAGCGAAGGTAAAGGCGGCATTTACAACTTTGTTACCAAACGGGGTATATGTAAAGGAGCCAACGCCGTTTTATCCTGGACACAGGTAGAGACGGGCTCGGCTATCACCTGGAAATATCCCAGCGTTATCTTACAAGGCGATAATAGCTATGGTGAATTCTATAGCGTTGCAGTGACCAAAGGCAAACAGATTGCCGATACCGGAACTAAAATATACCATATTGGCGCTAATACGCGCAGCCGCATCATCTCGAAGGGTATTTCTGCCGGGAACGGGCAGAATAGCTATAGGGGCCTCGTGCAGATTGGCGCCAAAGCCAACAATGCACGCAATTTTACCCAATGCGATTCCATGTTGATTGGCGACAGGTGCGGTGCACATACTTTCCCTTATATAGAATCCAAAAACAAGTCGGCGACCCTGGAACATGAGGCCACGACGTCAAAAATTGGTGAAGACCAGATTTTTTACCTGAATGCCCGGGGAATAGATACCGAAAAGGCAGTAGAGCTTATCGTAAATGGCTTTGCTAAAGAGGTTTTAAATCAGCTACCTATGGAATTTGCGGTAGAAGCGCAAAAACTACTGGCCATATCCCTGGAGGGTAGTGTCGGTTAGTTCCGGCATAAAGGGCAATAAGATACTTAATCCGAAAAACAATACAATAAGTGTTATCAATAAAGAACCTCCATGCAGGAGTAGAAGAAAAAGAGATATTAAAGGGGCTAAACCTGGAAGTGAAGCCCGGTGAGGTCCATGCTATTATGGGGCCCAATGGCGCCGGGAAAAGCTCCCTCGCATCCGTGCTTTCCGGTCGTCCCAATTACGAAGTTACCGAAGGTTCGGTTACATTGGACGGGAAAGACCTATTGGAAATGTCTGCTGAAGATCGCGCCCGCGAGGGGGTATTCCTGGCTTTCCAGTACCCAATAGAAATTCCGGGTGTTTCCAATATCAATTTCCTGAAGACGGCATTAAATGAAATCCGTCAATATCGTGGATTAGAGCCTTTGACTGCAAAGGAATTCCTGGCCTTATCCAAAGAAAAACAAAAATTGGTCGAATTTGATGCCAAATTGGTTAACCGTTCTTTGAACGAAGGTTTTTCCGGGGGAGAGAAAAAGCGTAACGAAATCTTTCAGTTAGCAATGTTGGATCCTAAGATTGCTATCCTGGATGAAACCGATTCGGGGCTGGATATAGATGCATTGCGTATTGTTTCGCGCGGGGTGAATAAGCTGCGCAACGAGCAGAACGCATTTATTATTATTACGCACTACCAACGCCTTCTGGACTATATTGTACCTGATTTTGTGCATGTGCTCAGCGATGGTAAAATAGTAAAAACAGGAGATAAAAACCTGGCACTAACGTTGGAGGAAAAAGGTTACGACTGGATTAAAGAAGAAGTAGCATCATAAATAAAGGTGCTTATACAGTGCTTGGTCTTTATTAATGTATACTATCCAAAAGAATAAACGTGCTGAAAGAAGCGTGTGTACTACAACAAAATGATAATGATTAATCAATTGGAAATGCCATTATACGATAGCCTGATATCGAAGTATGAAATTGCCTCGATACAAAATGGCAACGATGCTTTAGAACAATTGCGTCGTAAGGCTTTCGATATATTCCGGTCACTGGGTTTTCCTTCTATCAAAAATGAAGAATGGAAATATACCAATGTATTGCCTTTCCTGAAAGAAGAGTACGAAGTTCCGGTGCAGCAGCAATCACTTTCAAAAGAGGATTTTGACAAAGCAGCGGCTTTGGTAGCTGCGCATCAGCAGGAAATTCAACACTCCCTGAAAGGAGAGAATAAAGGCGCTTACCGCCTGGTGACCATCAACGGCCAGATCAGCTTTGAGCTCTCCATCCTGCCCGAAGATGGGCACTTGAAAATTATACCTATTGCCGAGGCAGAATTGGAAAAGGAATTCCAACAATATTTCGGCACCATTGCTACCATTGAACAGAATGCTTTTGCTGCGCTTAATACCGCTCTTTATTACGAGGGGCTTTATATAAATGTACCCAGGGCTTATCAGCTGGATCAACCATTGCATATTGTTAACGTGCTGATCGCCAACGCGCCTGCTTTAATGCAGCCCCGCCACCTGATTGTACTGGGCGCCCAGGCCTCTGCTGAAATAGTAGAAACGACGATCAGCGATAAAAATATACAGCCTGTATTGGTAAATAGCGTAACAGAGATCGCGGTAGCGGAAAATGCTCATTTTCATCATTACGATATCCAGACCGGCAATAGCGGTCTGCGGTTTATAAAAAGAGTAGAAGCTACGCAAGAAAGAGATAGTAACTACAGCAACTATACCTTTACCCTGCCCGGAGCCGACCTGGTACGCAACAACCTGGTATTACACCTTAACCAGGAAAACCTGGAAAGCCACCTGTACGGCTTGTACCTAACAGCAGGAACCCAATTGGTAGATAATCATACCGAAGTACACCATAAAAAGCCTCATGGCGAAAGCAACCAGTTATACAAAGGCGTATTACTGGATCAATCCAAGGCTGTGTTCAACGGAAAGATATTTGTTTACCAGGATGCACAGAAAACAAATGCCTTCCAGCAAAGCAATAATGTATTATTTAGCGAAAAGGCGACCGTGAACGCGAAACCCCAATTGGAGATTTTTGCCGACGATGTAAAATGCAGCCATGGTACTACCATAGGACAATTGAACGACGAAGCCTTATTTTACCTGAAGAGCCGAGGCATCAGCGAACAAACAGCTAAAAACCTGATGGTAAATGCTTTTGCCTTCGATGTGACCCAAAAAGTAAAGATTGCACCCATCCGCACCTATCTTGAAAATAAGATCGGCGAAGTAATGACGAATGCTTCCTCCAATTAATCCCGGAGAGATAAGTCCATAAATTTTAAAGAGGCTGTCCAAAAAGGTTAGCCTCTTCTATTTTTTGCCATTTTTACCCGTACCCTCCCCCTCCCCCAAAATCTCACGCTGGCGTGGCCATGTCCCCCGTGTCCCTGTTTGCTCCGGAATGGGAACTGTCTTAGTTTGCATCACCCTGAGGCACAAATAACGGAACATTAAGTTCTTTGCAATGACAAGGGAAAGCATGACATTTTGAAGCGAGAAAGTAACCGTAGCCATACAATGGCTCTAAAGCATCATCTGCAAGTAGTTGAAAATTAGCAAACTAAAATATTGGTTAATAACAGAAGCTCCTGGCCGTTTTTATAGAAATACAGGAACGACAAAGGGCCGGAGCAGTACTGCCCGGTAAACATCAGAAACAACGGGCACCCATTTTCGACCTGGATAGGTTATATACCAGGGAAGAGGTAATCCGTATGCTAGGCATCAACACCTGCAGCTACGAGCGCTATAAATGCGAAGACTTATTTGCACACCTTGCCAATAGGCCAACTTGATTACATTAGCCTAGAGTCCTTATAGTTGGCACGTAAAAAAGGCGTTCGCAAGGGATGTAAATAGGGTCTGCTGTTAAACTCAATCGGGTGCATCCCCCAGTGTATAAAGTATCCGTTATACGAGGTTAGATGATCAGGAAAGATCCAATGTCTGGTTATACTACGGCCGGCATAGCCGTATGGGGTATCGTCTTCAAGAGGGCGGGTTTCTTTTTTGAGAGGGATGGCTTCGCTTTGATTACTGTTGG
>JBEBWN010000073.1:0-13529 GCA_040392235.1 Taibaiella helva
TACAGCCGGCATAGCCGTATGAAGTTTAGACTTCAAGAGGGCGGGATTCATTTCCGTTTCAGGAAAAGCCTGGGCTTTAATATAGATAGCCGCAGCTGAAACCTGCGGCTATCTATATTATTTTATGCTACTGCAAGCTTTACAATCCATTTTACTGGCTTTGCGCTGTTTTTGCCCTGCATTAAATTGGAGAATTTCTACAGTTATTATATTGAAATTCAATTGGATGTCAGTTAATCAGCAAGCCCTAAGTAAGCCAGAGATAAATTTTGACTGAAATGCCGACAAACAAAAAACTTACTGCGATGAACAGCAAGTTTTTTCTGTGTATTAGTTAAAAAGCTTTTCTTACTTGGTAGAAACCTGCTTTTTCTCTTTAATGCGGGCAGATTTACCGAAACGTTCGCGTTGGTAGTATAGCTTGGCACGACGTACGCGTCCCCGCTTATTAACAACGATCGATTCTACATTGGGAGAAAATAACGGGAATAAACGCTCAACTCCAACACCATCAGAAATTTTGCGAACGGTGAACGTTTGAGTAGCACCTTGGCCCTGGCGTTTGATTACATCTCCTTTAAATGACTGTATACGCTCTTTAGCACCTTCTACAATCCTATAGTTTACAGTGATGTTATCTCCGGCTTTGAAAGCAGGTATTTGTTTTTGGGTATTGAGTTGTTCGTGTATAAACGCAATAGCTTCCATTTGAATTATTTTTCAATTTTATATAATCACAATCCTCATCAATAAGGACAGTATTGCCGGTATAACTATTTTACCTCTGCAACTAATTTCTTGAAGCTTTCTGGCTCATTCATTGCTAAATCGGCCAATACTTTCCGATTCAGATTGATGCCTTTGGCATTCAGCTTGTTGATAAATACAGAATAGCTTAAACCTTCTTCGCGAACGGCTGCATTGATACGGGCGATCCATAAAGTACGGTAATCGCGTTTTTTCAACTTGCGACCAACGAATTTATAGCCTAAGCCTTTCTCTAATACGTTCTTGGCTACTGTATAAACATTTTTACGTTTGCCGTAGAAACCTTTAGTTTGCTTCAGAACCTTCTTTCTTCTTGCGCGGGATGCGACGGCATTAACAGAACGTGGCATAACTTATTTATTGTAAAGTTTATTACTAATTATTATATCGATGCAAATCTCAACGTTAAGATTAACGAAGATTCAGCATGCGTTTAACCAAAGGCAAATTTGCGCTGTCTACAAACGTAGATCCACGTAAATGGCGTTTACGCTTAGTAGCCTTTTTAGTTAAAAGGTGGCTTTTGAACGCTTTGAAGCGACGGATTTTACCAGTACCTGTAACTTTAAAAGTTTTTTTAGCCCTTGAGTGTGTTTTTACTTTTGGCATGTTATTTTATTTGGGAGTGCAAAGGTAATTAAAAAAAGCAAATGAATGATAGAAATTCTAAAAATATTTAAAGAAATATTTTAGCAACAGGATAACCGACCTTGCCCTGTAAAGTTATTCTACCGTAACTGATTTAGCAAGGTTTCTGGGTTGATCTACATTAGCTCCACGCATAAGTGCAATGTGGTAAGACAGCAACTGCAGTGGCACTACGGTAAGTAAAGGACTCAGTATTTCTTCCGTCATCGGTATTTCTATAGTGTAATCGGCCAAGTCTGCTATTTCGCTATCTCCTTCATTTACAATGGCTATTACTTTCCCATTCCGGGCCTTCACTTCCATGATATTAGAAACAATCTTATCGTGCGCACTGACATTAGTAGCCAATACCACTACCGGCATTTGCTCGTCTATGAGGGCTATCGGGCCGTGTTTCATTTCGGCGGCAGGGTAACCTTCGGCGTGTATGTATGATATTTCTTTTAATTTCAGGGCGCCTTCCAGGGCAACCGGGTAGTTCACGCCGCGGCCCAGGTACAGGAAATTGGTGGCATCTTTAAAGCGTGCAGCAATTTCCTGTATTTTTCCGTCCAATAAAAGGGTTTGTTTAATCTTGGCAGGAATGCTTTTTAATTCATACAGTACCTGGCGAAGGTATGATGTGGAAATAGAGCCTTTATGTTGTGCAACCTGTAAAGAAAGCAAGGTCAAAATGACAACCTGTGTAGAAAATGCTTTGGTAGAAGCTACCCCGATTTCCGGGCCCGCATGGGTATACGAACCGGCATGAGTGGCGCGGGCTATAGAGGAGCCGATCACATTACAAATGCCGTAAATGAGCGCCTGCCGCTCCTTTGCAATTTCGATAGCCGCCAGGGTGTCGGCAGTTTCTCCCGACTGCGATATGGCAAAAACAACATCGTTGCTGGTGATAATCGGGTTGCGGTAACGGAATTCGGAAGCATATTCTACTTCCACCGGAACACGGGCCAATTCTTCCATAAGGTATTCGCCCAGCAGACCAGCATGATACGATGTGCCACATGCGGTGATTATAAAGCGTTTAGCCTGATTGATCCTGTTGATATATTCCGCAACGCCACCCAGTTTAATCCAGCCTTCTTCCGCACTCATACGGCCTCTAACCGCATCTTCAATTACCTTGGGTTGCTCATATATTTCCTTGAGCATGAAATGGTCAAAGCCGCCCTTCTCAATAGCTTCAAGGTCCATTTCCAATTCCTCAATAAAAGGTGTTTTTTCTATATTACCCAGTGTTTTGATATGCATTTCACCATCACGGTTAATAACTACATATTCCTGGTCATCCAGGTACACTACGTTTTTTGTGTATTCTATAATCGGAGAGGCGTCAGAAGCGATAAAATACTCATCTCTGCCTAAGCCCACTACCAGCGGGCTGCCTTTCCGCGCTGCAATCAGTGTGTTATTGTCGCTTTTGTCAATTACAACAATTGCATAGGCGCCCACAACTTCGTTTAAAGCTATTCTGACAGCATCTTCAAGAGCAACTTCTTCTTTAATTTTGATTTCTTCAATAAGGTTAACCAGGACTTCGGTATCAGTATCCGAATGGAACTGGTATCCTCTTTTCTTTAGCTGTTCTTTAAGCGCAGCATAGTTTTCAATAATACCGTTGTGAACAATAGCCAATTGTCCGGAATTGGAAAGGTGGGGATGCGCGTTGGTATCATTAGGAACACCGTGGGTAGCCCAGCGCGTGTGACCGATACCCAAGTTGCCCGATATATCATTACCTGTGGCAAAATCCTGCAAATTGCTGACTTTCCCAGCTTTTTTGTACAGATGAAAATCCTCGTTATGCAACATTACGACACCGGCGCTGTCGTAGCCACGGTACTCCAGCCGCTGCATTCCTTTGATCAGGACCGGAAATGCTTCTTTGGGGCCAATATAGGCAACTATTCCGCACATAATAATGGTTGTTTAGTTTTGTTTGGTGTATATTACTTTAAGGCGAATTTTTGTGTCTTCTGTAGCGTTGGGGCCGAACGCCACCATTCTGTGTGCACCGGGATATACCTGTGCCGTGGTGATCCGCAATTTAAGCTCTTTCTCTCCAAGCGAAAGAGTGCGTTGTATCTCTCGGGGCAAGTTTATAGCATATTTATAGTGTTCCACCCCATTGATTTCGATTAGCTTGGGTTTACCATCCAAGAAAATTAGATAGTCGGTATTTGATTGCCCGTTGCCGTCCACAACGTCCATTACGGGGCTGATGGTATTGTCAGAGTTGATCCGGTTTACTATGAGCTGGGTCGGCGGATTAAAACGGTTTTGATCGTTTGTTCGGGCCACTGTTATCTCAAGCGTCGCCAGGTTCACGATAGATGCCGGTATTTTATCGTCCAGCTTTATAGTAACATCTGACCGGAATCCGGGATAGCTTTGTACCAGCATTGTATCACGATTAAGGGTGGGTGTATTTAAAAATTGCTGTGCAGGGCTGCCGGAGTAATTTCTTTTTATGTTGTTCGAATAGGCGCAAGACAAAGTGAATGGAAATATGGACCGTTTTAAAGCGGTATCGCCCGCTACATGGTAAAAAAGTTGTAAATGGGCCGTTTGGTAAATAGAGTTCTGGCTGCTGGCGCCGGACATATAGAAATAGCCAAGCGTATTCTTATTCTGGGTAGTGTCGGGGCTGAGTAAAATACCTTTGAACTTATTGATAAATGCAGAGGAGGTTGCCAGATCCCCTTCCGATAAGCTCAGGATGTAGTTTCCAACGGAGGCATCCAGTGGTAAGCGCAGTAAGTTTACCTCTTTATCACCGTTGAACAGGAAAGATGTGTCCGTCATGGTCTTCAGCGTAATTTCGCCCGAACCAATCGCAGTGGTGGAGTGTTGAAATTCTTTAGGGCTATACCAGTTCCCAATAGTAGAATCGGCATAGCGAAATTCCGGATCTGTTATTTCATAAGCTTTTAACCTAAGCGAATTGCTGGTAATCGTACGGTCTGTGTCGCCGTAAGAGAAACCCGAATAAGGGAGGATCAGAACAATTGAATCTAATCCACTGATGTTCTCCGGAAACTTAAAATATTCCATCGACGGTATAAACTGCATATAAACGCCGGCGCTTGTCTTTCCAAAGAATGCGTCACTGCTGACCTGTCCTAATGCGACGATAGGGAAGCGGTAGTCATTCGCCCGTAAGGAGTCATAATAGGCATTTTGCAAGGAAATAGCAAAATCCTTGGCTTCGAAGGTATTAATGTTGTCTACCGGCGGAATCAGATCACCGGGTTTTACAATACTCTTCTCTTTGCAGGCGTTTAAAGAAAAAAAGCCTGCGCATAGCGTTAAGGCTTTTAAGTTTTTATAGAATAAGTTTTTCAACGATTTTTAGTTGTAACTGTTACAAAGACATTATTGCTGTTCCTGGGATAGATTTTGATAAATTTCAAACAGGGGTTCTACATTTTCCATCCAGTCGGCCGAATATGATACTGCGTGTTGGCTATCTTTTCCGCTGGCAGTAATGGCTTCCCGGGTATCGGCCTCTGTATCTCCTTCAATAACTACATCTGCAAACTGGCAGGCACCCTGTATTAACGCCCGATTGTCACTTTTATTATATGGTTCAGCGTCGCTGTCTTTTATAGATACGCTATTCATGAGCATTTTAATAAAGTCGGGGCCTAAAGATTCTTTAAATTGCTCAGTCTGAGCAGTAAAGATAGTCTTCGAATGTACAAAAACAGGTTCTTTCTTATAGGCTGTTTTCAGGAACATGGGGATTAAAGAAGTCATCCAGCCATGGCAATGAATAACATCGGGCGGCCAACCAAATTTTTTGACAATTTCCAATGCACTTTTACAGAAAAATATCAGGCGTTCGGCGTTATCGTCGAAGAAGTGTTCTGTTTCATCACGAAAAACAAATTTACGTTTAAAGAAGTCTTCATTATCCATGAAGTAAACCTGCAAACGCGCGTTAGGCAAAGAAGCAACTTTTATCAGGAGTGGGTGATCTTCTTTGTCAACAACAACATTAATGCCGGATAAGCGGACAACCTCATGGAGACGGTGACGGCGCTCGTTAATAGTGCCAAAACGAGGCATAATAACCCGTATCTCCATACCAGAATCGAAAGTTTTAACCGATAACTTGTTGAGAATATGGGCAAAATCTGATATTTCAAGATAAGGAGAAAGCTCGTTTGTAATGATTAAGATGCGCTTCTTGCTTTGTATAGACATGAAAAAATTGATTGTATCCTGGAAAATGGAAATGTACAGAAATGTGTTCCGGTTAAAATAACATTACGGCATATCGTTTAAGTGATGCAGTTCATGAAATGCCATAAAATTTGATTCCTGTAGTTAAATTCAGAAAAAAAAATCCGAAAATGGGAAAATACCATCATTTTCACGTAGGTTTGGCGGCAAAGGTACGTAATTATTACAAATTATAGTATTGCCAAGAGGACCGGTGGAGTGTACATCTTTATCTGAGAGCCTCGTATAATATATAGTATGTTAATTTTCAAAATATCAAGTGATATAAGTCGTTATATCACCGAACTAAAATCTGCCGGACAATCTGTGGGTTTTGTACCTACTATGGGGGCATTACACGATGGACATCTATCCCTGATCCGTGCAGCCAAACAGGCCGGGCACATATCCATTTGCAGCATTTTTGTAAACCCGACACAGTTTAATAATCCTGCTGATCTGGAACGGTATCCGAGAACAACTGAGGACGATATTTTACTATTAACAAAGGCCGGTTGCGATGTTTTGTTTCTGCCTTCGGATCAGGAGATGTACCCTGACGGAGTTGGACAACATGTGCACTATGATCTGGGCGACCTGGAACATATATTAGAGGGTAAATACCGCCCAGGGCATTTTCAGGGGGTGGCATTAATTGTCGATAAATTGCTGGCTATGATACAGCCGGATGCTCTTTTTATGGGGCAAAAGGACTTTCAGCAATGTATGGTTATTGCCCAACTGATAAAACAGCAAGGTTTGAAAACTATATTGAAATGCATGCCCACCAGAAGAGAAGCTGACGGTTTGGCAATGAGTTCCCGGAACAGGCGGATGACACCCAGTCAGAGAAGCCTCGCAGGACTAATATACCAATGCCTTGTTTCTATCCAGACAAAACAGGATGAGTTAAATTTCCCTGTTGTACAAAAAGAATGTTTTGAGCTGTTAACCCAAAAAGGATTTCGCTGCGATTACATTGAACTGGCCGATGCAGACACATTAGCTTTACTGGATAACTACGACACTTCGCGAAGAATGGTAGCACTTATCGCCGCGAGCATAGGTGATATCCGGTTGATTGATAACTTAATAGTTTAAATTTTATACCTACTTGTTTCTTGGTTTTTTTAAGAAAGAGTTTTTATTTTTGATGGAAAAAAGTTAACTTCGCACTGCAATTTTTTATTATTTAATTTAAAACAATTTCCATTTCTATGGCGGTTAAAATCAGAATGCAACGCCACGGGTCCAAAAAACGCCCTTTCTACTTTATCGTAGCTGCAAACAGTACATCACCCCGTGACGGTAAATTTATTGAGAAACTGGGCACTTATAATCCATTGACGGTACCTGCTACTGTACGTATCAATAATGAGCGTGCTCTGGATTGGCTTCAAAAAGGGGCTCAACCAACCAATACGGTTCGTCGTATCCTTTCTTTTAAAGGCGTACTGTACATGAAACATCTTATGAGAGGCGTGTCTCTGGGACTGTTTGATGAAGCTACGGCTAAAGAGAAATTTGAAAAGTGGAACATTGAACACGAGCAATTGGTTGCAAAGCGTGAAGAAACGCATCGTAAACATAAGCAAGAAAAACGCCAAAGCGTAGTTCAGGAGTCTGTTCGCCGTGTTGAAGAAAAACAGGCCAGCAAAGTTGCTGCTGCTCAAGCCAGCGAAGCTGCTCCGGAAGATAACCAACCTGCTGACGAATCTCAGGAAGGTTAATCCTTATAATTGCAAACCATTTTGGCCACCTGTCACAGGTGGCCTTTTTTATGCTTTTGGCCCCTGATTAATTCTTCCCTCTTTCGAGGGATGCTCTCGATATGGGATACCGCTTCTGTATATAGCATCGCCCAAAGCTGCCAGGCTTTCTGCCTGCTTATGATTGTTCCCCTTATTGGGATACTATTATAGTGCTCCGGCCAGGAGGTCAACAACCTCCAGGACATGAGACGATATATAGTTTAGCTCGTCATCCGTAAGCTCCGTATGTATAGGCAGTGAAATAACGCGTTGGTTCAGATAATCGGTTACAGCCAGGTCAACATCAATACCATATTGCTTAAACATATTCTGTTTATGGCTCGGTACCGGATAGTAGATCATGGTCGGGATACCCTTTTCCGATAATCTTTTCTGTACTTCATTTCGGTCTACCTTGTCTAAAAGCAGTGTATATTGATGAAATACATGATAAGCGTAAGGAGCTCTGTAAGGTATTGTGATTAATGGATGGGCAGCAAAAGCCTTGTCATAATAATCGGCTGCTGCTCTCCGGGCCTGGCAGTAGCCATCCAGCTCTTGCAGCTTAATTCTCAAAATAGCAGCCTGTATCGAGTCTAACCTGCTGTTACAGCCTACAATTTCGTGATAATAGCGTACTTTTTGGCCATGGTTGGCAATCATCTTTATTTGTTCTGCCAGCGTATCACTATTGGTGAATATGGCGCCACCATCGCCGTAGCAGCCCAGATTTTTTGAGGGAAAGAACGACGTCGTACCTATAGTCGCCATTGTACCATTAGATTTCTGGGTACCATCGGGATACGTATAATGTCCTCCTATGGCTTGCGCATTATCTTCAATTACGGGAATGTTGTATACATCTGCTATTTCCAGTATTTCTTTCATATCGGCGCTTTGGCCATAAAGGTGTACCGGAATAATTGCTTTGGTGGCAGGGGTTATGGCCGCCCGCATGGCTTGTGGGTCCATAGTAAACGTACGGGGGTCTACTTCAACAAAAACCGGTTTTAATCTTAGCAGCGCTACTACTTCTACAGTAGCTATATAAGTAAAAGATGGGGTGATGACCTCATCTCCCGGCTGTAGTCCCAGTGCCATCAGGGAAATCTGGAGGGCATCTGTGCCGTTAGCGCATGGAATTACGTGTTTTACACCCAGGTATTGTTCTAATTCGGAAGCAAAATGACCGACATCGGGCCCGTTAATAAAAGCGGCACTCTGAATGACGTTTGTAATGGCTGAATCTACTTGCGATTTAATTTTTTGGTACTGACGCTTAAGGTCAACCATTTGTAACGCTTCCATCGGGTGTTTTTTGAAATATTATTATGCCGCTTATAACGTGGCTACTGGCATTTCTATTTTACTTATGCTTCTTCTTTTTTTCCGGCCAGCAGATATAACACAGCCATGCGCACTGCAACTCCGTTTTGTACCTGGTCCAGGATGATCGATTTTTTGCTGTCTGCTACATCGCTGTTCAATTCAACTCCCCGGTTAATGGGGCCGGGATGCATAATCAGGATGTCTTTTTTTATAGATTCCAGCATCGCTTTATTGATACCGTAGTAGAGTGAATATTCCCGGAGCGTGGAGAACAAAGGCTTGCTTTGGCGTTCCAACTGTATACGTAACACATTCGCTACATCACACCAGGCCAGCGTCTTCTTAACATCATAAGAAACTTGTACGCCCATTTTCTCGATGTGTTTGGGAATAAGGGTGGGCGGGCCGCATACTATCACTTCTGCATCCATTTTGGTCAGCAGGTAAATATTGCTTAGGGCTACCCTGGAGTGCAGGATATCGCCGAATAAGGCAATTTTTTTCCCTTTAAGATCGCCTAACTTTTCCCGGATCGAAAAAGCATCCAATAGCGCTTGCGTTGGATGCTCGTTGGTGCCGTCTCCGGCGTTTATAATACTTGCATTAATATGCCTGGAAAGGAAATGAGGGGCGCCGCTGGCAGAATGCCGCATAACCACCATATCGACTTTCATCGACAAAATATTATTAACGGTATCTATTAGTGTTTCTCCTTTTGATACTGAACTGCCCGAGGCGGTAAAATTGATCGTATCGGCGCTTAATCTTTTTTCCGCCAACTCAAACGAGATCCTTGTCCTGGTCGAATTCTCATAGAAAAGATTGACAATAGTAGTATCGCGTAGGGTGGGTACCTTTTTAATAGGACGTTGCAAGACATCTTTGAAATTATCTGCCGTACTGAGTATTAAATTAATATCAGCGGGAGTAAGGTCTTTAATGCCTAGTAAATGTTTAACGGATAATGACACTTTAGATTTAATATTTAATTTTTATTTTTTTACCGGCTTCTGCTGAGTATAACATCGTCGCATTTACAACATGATTACTTCGTCTTTCTTATCCTTTTCCTTCCAGAGCACTTTTACTTTCTGTGCATCTACGGCATCGACCATCATACCTACATAATCTGGTTGTATAGGCAACTCCCGGCTGAACCGCCTGTTGATTAACACCAGCAGCTCGACCATTTCGGGGCGTCCGAAATCCAGCAAGGCTTCGAGCCCCGCACGAATGGTCCGCCCGGTATATAATACGTCGTCTATAAGAATTACTTTTTTATTTTCCAGGGAAAAAGAAATGTCTGTTTCCTGTGCGATATGCAGCTCCGGAGAAGTATTGAAATCGTCCCTGTAAAAGGTAATATCCAGCTTGCCGTAAGGTATATGTATTCCGGGAAGAAGCTCTTTAAGCTTGCTGTGGATTCTATTAGAAAGATACACCCCCCTGGGCTGCATGCCAATTATAACGGTTTCCGAAAAATCGAGGTGATTTTCAAGCAATTGCTGGGCTAAGCGCTCAATGGTAATCTGGAGTTGTTGACTGGTAAAAAGAGATTTCATGTCTCGCGCGAAATGATTGGTTGTAGAACGAAGCTTATTTTTGATTTATGGTGCAATCCGGTATTTCTCCCAATTGCCGTATACAGGAACTTCCTGCTCTCCTTTGTCTACCTCTACTTCCCTGAGGAAAACGATCCTGTCGTGCAACCGGTTAGGGCGACCCTGCCAGAATTCTATTTTTTCCGGAATCACCTTATATCCTCCCCAATTTTCCGGGCGGGGTACAACCGGCTCTGTTGCATATCTTGCTTCCCATTCCTTTACCTTTTGTTCCAGAACGCTTCTGTCCGCTATTACCTGACTTTGAGGAGAAATGGCTGCACTGATTTGACTATCCTTAGGCCTGGAGTGGAAGTAATGATCTGATGCTTCGGCTGCGATTTTGAACGCATTACCCTCTATGCGAACCTGCCGCTCCAACTCCTTCCAGAAGAAAAGCAAGGCAACAGACTGTTCATCGGCTATTTGCCGGCCTTTATCACTTTCATAATTAGTAAAAAAGGTGAAGCCTTCGCTGTCCAGACCCTTTAAGAGCACAATGCGTGCCGAAGGAAGCCCCCATACATTGGCTGTAGCTAAAGTCATAGCATTAACTTCCTGGATCTGAGCCGCTTCCGCCTGCTGAAACCATTTTTGAAAAAATACTAAAGGATCAGCGCCGGCTTCTTCTTCGTTCAAGGCTGCCATTTGGTAATCAGATCTAAGCCTTGCTATATGTTCTGACAGGTTATTAGTCATTCAGATCTGAAGTGTCAAGGTATTTAAACATAACCCAAATCCAGACAATTACCATCAATGCGAGGATTAAGTAGGTAACCGTATTGCCAACGGCGTTAACACTGTCGTAGATATTTAAGAAAACAGATCCCATAGCTTTACTTACGTTTTATTCCTGGAGGAAATTTATTTTTTAGTGAGAACCACTATCAGGCTGCAAATTTAGGTAAAAATTGGATGCACTGTTTACAAGTTATTTCTTAATTCCCCGTTTAGCGCATAGCTTAAAAGTAGTAGAATAAAGCCGTTCTGATAATAGCCGGAAGTTCCTGCTTACGTAGAGCATCGCTTCAACATGCTCTTCCACCATGCAGTTGCCGGTCCAGGTCGTGTATTCCTATTCCGATCTGGTTACCTATCCGAACTCGGTAGAGCCGTACCAAATTAATTACATGTTCAATTATTTGGGGCGTATACCGGCGTTAAATTGTCCAAATATGTGCATTCTGGCAAGACAGACTTCCCCAATGCCCGGCATGTGGTTAATGCGAGGGATAAGACCGAACTGGTCGCGGGGTATACTATGCAGTTTTTGAAGTGTATTGTTTAGTTAGTTGCTTGTTTATTTGTATATTTTGCATATGTCTATAGTGAAAAAAAATCTATTGTATTCTTTTTGTTAGAGCCCTTTTTGGTTATTTTAGCGTCCTATGACCGTATCATTATACCAAACGTTAAGGGATAGGAAAAATCCTAGGGAAATAGAAGAGCTAGGCCCCTTTTGTTGCGATTATAAAAATGCATGGCTCGGACCTGGTTTTTACTTTTGGGATTCCCATGAGGAGCTAGGACACTGGTGGGGGACTATTGCTCACAAACAAAAGGGGCATAAATATGTTTTATGTGCAGCAAGTGCCCAGTTGGATAGTAGGTGTTGGGATTTACACGGAAACGGTAATCATAGGAAAGAATATAAGGATATTTGTGATAGGCTGGTGAAGGAGGGGATTTCAAAAAGAGAGGATCTGTTAGTTTTCCATGTTATATATTGGGCGATAAAGAAAAATATATTATGTAAACTTGGCTATGAAGCTATAAGGGCTATGGGGATTGATACTATACCTCATCGAGAGGCAAGCTATACAGATCGAATGCGATTTGCCTATTCTAAAATTCAATATCTTGATCTAATGCCTCCAGTACAAGTTTGTTTGTTAAAAAAAGATGCTCTAAATTTGTACAATTATAGAATAATTTCACCGCTTAAGTACGTTAACCTATAAAAAAAAGATGTCATGAAAAAGACAATGGACGATTTGCTTAATGAAATTTTCAATAGTGAAAGCATCGAACAATTGAAAAGTGAGTGGAACGAAATCTTATCCAAGAAAGTAAATTCCCCTAGTGCCTATAGTTTAATGGAGGCTCATGTCCCACGAATACTACATCAAGAGACATTGAAAAAAATACCAATAGAAATTGAAAATATTAAAATAGAAAAAGCTCCGACAGAATTCGGAGCTTTTTTTTTGTTAGAAACAATTCGTATAATCGCACAATGAATGAAGGTAATAAGTCCACAGCGTTTTCTTTCGAGGAATTCAAAGTTCTTGAAACTTGGTATTCTGCTTTGGATGATAAAGATTTTTCCGATTTTGAGTTGAAGGTAGAATTTGGCGCGACAGGCAAATTTGGTGCAGTAGGCAAATATGATCCAGAAAGGGCGATGTTTGGAATTATTTTTGAATTTGGTGCTTACTGGTCAAAAGAGGAAGAGCGAGCATACTTCATAAAGGTAGGTAGCATAGCGAATTTCTCTTTTGATCATAATATAACCTTAGAAACTATCCCAGATTATTTTTACGCTAATGCTGTAGCGATAGCATTTCCATATTTGAGAGCGTTTATAGCGACCATGACTTTGCAGGCTGGTCAGCGTCCTTTTGTTTTGCCCCTAATGAATCTTTCTAACATTGGTGAAGATCTTAAAAATAATATAACCAGCATTAATCCTGGAGTCGGGAAATAACTTTTGGTCCAAATGATTGCCCTAAAAATCATTAAGGCAATAATTGGTGATGCTTCAGCATTGTCAGCTAGTTTTCTTACAATGGGAACAGCAATTGCAATGGAATCAAGTGTTCTTGGGGCTAATGCTGCTATCCTCACAACTTTAGCAATCGAAGCAGTTATAGGTTCTGCTTTTGCTGTACTTTTACCTTAAAGGAGGTACAGAGAAAAGAACTATATACTTAAAGGAGCATTTGTTATAATTACCTCAAATCTCTTTTTTTTATTAATTATTTTTTTTAACGGGTATAAAAATGAATCGACTCAAGATTAAGATAGCTCTGACACCGATGTATGCTATTTTATTTTTTGTCTTTTTTACTTTGTTTTCAAAGGCATTTAATCTTGATTATTCTACAAAAAAACAATAATTCTATCTATTCTTGTCTCTATAGCGGTTGTGGCAGCGATTCCGAATAAAAAAGGTTTTTGCTATGTATCATTGTCTATGGCAAAA
>JBEBWN010000074.1:0-13376 GCA_040392235.1 Taibaiella helva
AACCAGGCCCAACCATCGGTACGCTCAAAGTTTTTGCCTACCGTATACCGTGTAAAATAATCTGCTTCAGCTTCCATTTTATCCTTTTTAAAGGTCTGGTCCAGCTTCGTTATTATCTCTTCCCTGTTTTTTAAATCCGGAAAAAGTTTCAACAGGCGTACCAGCATCCAATGACCGTGCACACTGCTATGCCAGTCAAAGCAGCCATAAAAAGCCGGGTGTAGCTCACTAGGCAGCAGACGGGCGTCTGTAGCGCTATCGGCAGAGTGGGAAGTTTTATTAGGAAACTCCTGGTGCATGCAAGTTAAAGGCAGAACCGCTAGACGCTCAGCAACTGGTTGCGTCAATGTCGGAGCCTGTTGCGTAAAGCCCGTTACCGGCAATAAGAAAGCAAGGAAAAACTTTGAAAATTTAAATGTCATGAGATGAAAATATGAATAAAGCTGTAAAATACAGATTCCTATATTGCTGCCAAAAAAACGCGGCCGGACAACTGCCCGGCCGCTTCTCTACATGCAACGGTCTATTTCTTCTTATTTTTGTTCTCGGTCCACTCCAATACCTCCAGTATATTGCTATGGTCCAGGCCTTTTCCGATAATTTTTTTATCTGGGCCCAAGAGGTATATTTTAGGTGTGCTATACACATCATACTTCGACCTGTACCCGGTATTATTATGCGCATCCACTACATTAATCCAATCCTGCACTTTCATTTCTTCTACCTTTTTCTGGATGTCGCTCAAGTCACCTTCGGTAGATACTCCGTATATTTTTATTCCCTTATCCTTTAAGCGCGCACGGTATAAGGAATCGATCTGCGGCACTTCTTTGAGGCAGTGGCTGCATTCTTTAGACCAGAACACAATCAGGGTATAGGGAGCCGTAATATCAGAAAGACGAACATCCTGAAGATTCCAGATATCCTGCATGGTTACATCGGGTGCAATATTCCCCAATACATTGGGTGCTATTTTCTTGGCACGGTCTTCGTATTTAGACAAACTAGCGCTGTCCAGCCAGAAAGCATCACCCTTCATATAGTATTTTTCAATTAGGTGCACAAAAACTTCATCCATCCCCATTACCTTACTCGTTTCGGCATTACGCGCCAGCCAATGCAGGGTATATTTGAATAATTCTTTAGCCTTACGTGTACGGGCCAGAAGCGTATCGGCTTCGGCATTCATGGAATCGGGTAAAGGCAGTACCAAACGGTTAAAATATTCCTCCAGTTTAGCATCGTAAACCGGCGAGTAAATAAGACGGTTGTCATTAAAGTTGAACTTGTCCCAAAAATGCTCTTTATAATAGTTATAGCTGAAATTTGAATCTACCGTTTTGGTGCCGGGTATATAGTGATCGCCTTCTGGTACTTGCGGCACTTCTAATGCGTTGAATATATTACTCAGGTACGTACCGGGGTATTTCTGCACGTAGGACTGACGATAATTCCTCAGTTCTTTTGTCAGTTTTAACCCTTTGCCCTTTATCGCCTGGGAATCTGTCGCATTTTTTGCCGTCTTCAGATCCTCCATTAATTGCTGCTGTTGGCGGCCATAATCCATTAGGTATGTTTCATATTGTTGGTACCGGGTATTTTCGGGGCTATTCTTAAAGCTGATATAAGCCGGCATATCCGTAGTATCAATAGTCATTTCCATACTATTACCATTATCCAGGATAAACTCGGTGTATCGGGAACGGTTATCAAACAATATCATATAAATACCTCCCAGTACACTGTCTTTCGACTGAATAACAGCGGTTCGCTTATTGATCACGCGAGCCGAGTCTGTTTTATAAATTGTGGGGAGGGGTTTGGCATAATAGTGCGCGAGATAAACAAAAGTGTCGGACACATCCTGCTTAAACTTGATTTCAATTTTATACCCATTTTTTGCAAATGAAGCTAAACTCATTACCAGGAAGGCCCCGGAGAATAATAGTCTTTTCATTAAAATCTATTGTTTGTTTTTAATATGATATTATTAGTTTCGAACTGAAAATCTGTTGTTGTATACTATGGTTGCTGGGAGTTCTTTTTCTCCTGCCATTCGAGTAAGCCGGTAAGGCTACTATGGTTAAAATTTTTACCTATTATAATTTTCTTTTCATCCAACAGGTACATTTTAGGTGTGGAGTAGGCATCATATTTGGCTTTGAAACCGGTATTATTATGTACATCGGCCACATTAATCCAATCCTCAATATGATTATTCTCTATAAACTTGTGTATATCTGTCAAGGTCCCGCCACTGGCAATAGAATAAATTTTCAAATCTTTCTGCTTCAGGGCTGAGCGATAAATCGAATCCAGTAAAGGTATTTCTTTTTTACAGACACCACATTCATAAGACCAGATAACAATAAGTGTATATTTAGCCGAAACGCTGTCCAAAGGCATATCTTTAAGCGTAAATACATTCTGCATATTCAATTCCGGCGCCTTATTGCCAATCATATTAGGTGCAAGTTTTCTTGCACGGTCGGTGTACCAGGCCAAACCAGCAGAATCTATCCAGTAGGCATCGCCCTTCATATAGTACTGTTCCACCATATGCACAAACACCTCATCCATTCCCATTACATTGCTCTTCAAAGCATTATTGGTTAGGGTTCTTAGTGTATATCGAAACAGCTCCTTACTGTTCCTTGTTTTTTTCAATATTTTATCGGCTTCATATATAACCGTATCCGGTATCTGGTACACCCACTTTTCAAAATATTCAGTAAGGCGGGGTTCATATAACGGGGTATTGATCAGGCGATCGTCTTCAAAATCAAAATCATCCCAATAGTGTTGCCGGATGTACTGATAGGCAAATTCGGGATCTATAGTTTTTCCATCTTCTAAATAATGATCTCCTGCAGGCGGTTCCGGGTGAAGGCTTGCTTTAAAGATCGAGGTGAGCAAGGTGGCTGGATATTTTCCTATGTATGTTTTTTGATAAGCCGTCCGCTCTCCGAACAGTTGTTGTATTGCTTTATTGATACGCGAAGAATCCTCCGTCTGACCTGCGCCGGCCAATTCTTTTCGCAATACCTTATCCCTGCCCGCCAACGAATCCATAAAACGGCTATACTCCTGGTATCGCTCATTTTCAGGGCTACCTTTTACAACGACCGACTTCCCTCTTTCGTCATTGATCTCCATAGAAAAAACGCTGCCATTATCCAATAAGATTTCCGTAGCGCCAGCATTTTTATTGTATATAATCATATATATACCGCCCAAAACCGGCTGCTTACTTTCAAATACAGCCGTTTGGCCCTTTACCTTTGCCGAATCGGTTTTGAAGATCTGCGGAAAACCCTTGCCGAAATAATGAGCAAGATAAACGACCGTATCCCCCATACTCCGGTCAAACTTTACTTTAATATGGTAGCCATCCCTGGAAAAGACCGTTAGCGGTAAACAACAAAGTAGTATAAATAGTGTTTTTCTCATTTTTCTCTGCCTTTCGTCAAAGGACGGGCTCCGTAATTTTTTGTCCCGGACGTTAACGATCGTATTGTTTTAACATTATAACACAACTAAACAGGTATATTTTTTCTCCAGACCGGGTATTTTTGCTCTATCCCTCCGGTAAGTAAATGCAGCATTCTTTTCCCGAAGGGTATTTTTCGGGTTCTGCATATCCAAAACTAAATAACGATTTCAGGGAAGAAGAAAAATCAAGCTACCTTTGCAAAGGATTAACAAGCAATTGAACATTGGCGAGAAAAAACAAAAAGACGGTAATCGACCAGATAAAGTTGGAACGATATGCGGCAGAAGGTAAGTCCATAGCACATATGGCAGACGGCAAAACCATTTTGATCGAGGGCGCCATTCCGGGTGATATAGCGGAGGTAATGGTTACAAAGAATAAAAAAAGTTATGCAGAAGGCAAAGCCCTGAAAATCACGCAGCCATCGCCCGACCGGGTAGTTCCTTTTTGCGACCATTTCGGCATCTGCGGCGGTTGTAAATGGCAAATGTTGCCGTATGATAAACAGTTGGAGTATAAGCAGATACAAGTAGGTGATCAGCTCAGCAGGATTGGCCAGGTTACTCTACCGCCTATTGCTCCTATTGTGGGTAGCGCACAACAAACACATTACCGGAATAAACTGGAGTTTACTTTCAGCACACAGCAATACCTGACCAGGGAACAGCTTAATGCTGCCCAGGGTGAGGAAATAAAACGCACTCCTGTACTCGGATTTCATGCGCCAGGCATGTTCGACAAGGTTGTAGACATACAAACCTGCTATCTGCAGCCCGAACCGACAAACAAGATCAAGAACCTTCTGCGTTCCTTAACCATCAGCCTTCAATTACCCTTCTACGATCAAAGAAAACAAGAGGGCTGGCTAAGAAATGTGATTATAAGAGTGGCGACTACCGGCGAAGTTATGGTTAACCTGATTGTACAGCATGAACGGGAGGAACTAAAGACAATCCTGGATACGCTACTCAAAGAAGTTCCGGCTATCACCTCCCTGCATTATACCATTAATCCTAAAGTAAACGATACCATTTACGACCTGGAAGTGCATACTTATAGTGGTAAAGGATATATTGAGGAATATCTTGAAGATTTTCGCTTTAAAATATCACCGAAATCATTCTTTCAGACGAACAGTCGCCAGGCCGAGCATCTTTATCAAATTACCCGCGATTTTGCCGGCTTAAGTGGCAAAGAGATTGTGTATGATCTTTATTGTGGTACCGGCAGTATCGGTATTTTTCTTTCAAAAGGAGCGCAAAAGATCATTGGAATAGAAGCCGTACCCGATGCTATTACTGATGCCAAAATCAATGCTGCCTGGAATAACCTGAATCATTGCCATTTCTATGCAGGCGATGTATCAGATATAGCTACCGATGCCTTCTTTGCGGAGCACGGCCGGCCGGACGTAGTGATCACCGATCCACCCAGAGCCGGTATGCATGAAAAACTGATCCGTCAATTGTTACGTATGCGTGCCCCCAGGGTCGTTTATGTAAGTTGCAATCCGGCCACACAAGCACGCGACTTGCAACTCTTGAACGAGGCCTATACCATATTAAAACTGCAACCCGTAGATATGTTTCCGCATACACACCACATTGAAAATGTTGCGCTTTTAGAGTTGCGCCCCTGATCTAAAACTTCATTTTGCTCCCGACCTGGACATTAATAAGAAAACGGCCCATTAATTTAAATATGACAGAAAAACCTTCGTTAGAGGTATGCTTATCTCCCGCATTACTTCATTTATATGATACACGGGATACAATTGTAGTGATTATAGACGTCTTCCGGGCCACATCTACCATTGCTGCGGCCTTGCATAACGGTGCACGTGTAGTAATCCCGGTGGCCTCGGTTGAAGATTGCATTAGCATGACGGATACCGTTGACAACTGTATCACTGCCGGTGAACGGGACGGCAAAGTTGCCCCCGGTCTACAGTATGGTAACTCGCCGCTGGAATACCCTCCTTCCTTCATCAATGGCAAAAATCTGGCGCTCACTACAACGAACGGCACACGCCTGCTGCATATGGTAAAGGATGCCTATGCCATTATCACGGGTGCCTTCCTGAATCTGGATGCCGTATGTCAATACCTGGTTACCGAAAACAAAAAGGTACTCCTGGCTTGTTCGGCATGGAAAGACCGGGTTAATATGGAAGACACGCTTTTTGCCGGTGCGGTAGTAGAGAAGCTTTATGCAACCTTTTCGGTACAATGCGACAGTGCAAGAATTGCACAGATCAACTATCAGCATGCTCTAACTTATCCCAGCCTGTTGGATGCACTTCGTGATAGTTCGCACTACAGGCGCTTGTCGGGCTTTGGCCTGGTCAGGGACATGGAATACTGTACAACAGCCAATCTGCACCCCGTTGTTCCCTTATATAATGGAAAGGAACTCGAAATTGCCGATCTTATTGGAACTTTGTAAAGCAAAGGGCAGGAGGAGAGCATATAAGGCCATCGCCTGGCCAATCAGAATCCTGACATACACAAAAGAAAAATCACATAGCATAATTTGATATGAAAATCATTTCTTACAATGTAAACGGTATACGCAGCGCCATGAATAAAGGGCTGCTGGAGTGGCTGGGGACTAATCCGGCTGATATTATTTGTTTCCAGGAAATAAAGGCACATAAAGAAAATGTCGATTTTCAACGCATAGAAGATATGGGCTACCAAACTTTTTGGTATCCTGCTGAAAAAAAGGGCTATAGCGGCGTTGCTATTTTCTCGAAAATAAAACCAGACCATGTGCAATACGGCAATGGCTACATGCAAAGCGATGCCGAAGGCCGTGTGATCAGAGCCGATTTTGGTGCCGTTACCTTAATTAATGCCTATTTCCCCAGCGGATCCAGCGGTGATATACGGCAAACCTATAAATACCAGTGGCTGGAAGAATTTTTCGGCTACATAAATGAGTTGAAAAAAGAAAGGCCTAATCTTATCGTCGTCGGCGATTATAATATATGCCATAGAGCCATTGATATCCATAATCCGGTAAGTAATAAGGACAGTAGCGGTTTTTTACCAGAAGAACGCGCCTGGATGGATAAATGGTTCGATAACGGCTTTGTGGATACGTTCCGGCATTTTAACCCCCACCCGGATCAATACAGCTGGTGGAGTTTTCGCGCCAATGCAAGGGCCAATAATAAAGGCTGGCGCATAGATTATATCAGCATCAGCAGGAACTTGGAACAGTTATTAAAAAACAGCACCATCTATCCTGATGTTATCCATTCCGATCATTGCCCGGTATATGCAGAAATGGATCTTACAACGCTCTTGCCCGAGGATAGGACATAGCGCTTTTTACAGCAAGCAAACTATGGCGGTCTGTAGCCTGAGAGGGAGTGTCCCATCTAAGGCGGTTACCAGCCCGATGTCATAAATTCTTTATCAGGATGTCATAAAAAGAATGGGATCGGCTAATTCCGATCCCATTCTTTTTGATGTAAACTGTATTCTTAAGCGTTCGTTGTTTGTTTTTTAGTTTGGCGGAAAGTGAATACCAAACCAGCAATAATAAGGGCTGTCAATAAAATGCTTCCGAACAGCGCCACCCGCTCGCCTGTTTCGTAGGATGGCGGATTAAATGAAAATTCTATGGTATGTTTGCCTGCGGGAACCCTCAACCCTCTTAATACATAGTTGACGCGCGCTATCGGAACTTCTTTGCCATCTATTGTCGCTTTCCAACCCAGGGGGTAGTAAATATCAGAGAAAACGGCAAATCCATCCTGGCTGTTTTGAGATTCAAACTTTATGCGGCGGGGGCCATAGCCATTGGGCGCCAGCCGTACGTAAGCCTCGGCATCTTTACCAAAAGGTTGGGCACCAATTACCTGCCTGAACGTATCTCTTAAAACTGCGGTGTGCAGGGGTTGAAAATTGCCGGCTGCAGTATCCGTGGGATTGTTGAAGGGCGCTGCGTTTAAAGCATTCATTTCATCATCGGCATTCTTAACCCATTTAATTTCATTAACGAACCAGGCATTACCGCAAGCGGCCGGGTTAGGGTACACCATTTCTTCGCCTCTCTGGCCCGGAACAATAAAATACTTGGTATTCAACATGTTCAGAACTTGTCCATTCAGCTTTTGTAATTGCGCTTCAATCAGGTCCTGATAGGTTTCCATTTTGGCACCATGGTATCCACCAACGGATTTATGGAAAAAGCTGGTTTTGGAATCATTGAACGAACTGGTTGTAAGATTGAGCACTCTGTAATAAGGGTCTTGGTCGCGGAGTATTTGCTGATCGGCCGGGCTAGGCTCAAAGTTCATGGACCAGTAAGCATCCGTATCAACAAAGTTCCGGTCACCGAGATAACGGTTGGCTACCGGCAGGATGTCGACCGTAACTAATAAGCCCAGACCGGCAATCGCCATTTTTTTATTCGTCTTATCTTTAGCGTAGGCCCAGAGTATGCCACCTGCCAGGGCCACAAACAACAAGCTGCGTAGAGCATCTTTAGTAGCGCCGGCTGAACGGTCTTCCCTGATCGCCTTCATAACAACAGGCGCCTGCTCACCAAACGATTTTTCAATCTGACCGTCATTAATGCCTTTGTAATCATATATGCTTTGTGTGGCGATCAATAAAACCAGGCATAAGCCCCCGGTAATAATCAGCGAAGATTTTAGTTTTTTCCAGAGTTCTTCCTTGGTAATCTTCTCTTCAAATATTTCTTTCAGCGCCCATATAGCCATTATTGGGAAAATAATGGATGGAATAGTTAACGCCATATTCGGCGAGCGGAACTTATTATACAACGGAAAATAATCAAACATGAAATAGTTCAGCGGCTTAAAGTGATCACCCATCGAAAGCAAGGCAAAAAACAGGCAAAGACCGGCCAACCACCATTTATGCTTGCTTCGGATAACAAATAAGGACAATACAAATAATAAACAGATAACTGCTCCAAAATATACAGCTCCTGATAAAAACGTCTGAGGCCCCCAATATAATGGGGCATTGGCGGTCATTTGCTCTACCTGTTGTGGTGGTAGGCCCATGCGGCCGAGCACCTCCCCATAATGGGAATCTTCTCCCAGTACGGCACCGGCAGAATAGAGGTTGGGCACCAGAATAGTTAATACCTCGTCAACGCCATTACTCCATTGAAAAGCATAATCTTTATCTAATCCACCGTCCTTTTGTTTGTTTGTCTGGGTAAGCTCGCTGGCCCCGCCGCGGGTTGAGAAGGGGTTGTATTCTTTTGTTTGTATAAGGCGCGAAGCGCTTGTGGCTATGGCAAAAGCAGCCGCCAAACCTAGTGCAACTGATGCAAAAAGCCAGCGCTTCAACTCCTTCCTCTTTAGAGCTACAACAAGGGCGGCAACAACCATGACGGCAACAACAAAGGCACAATAATAGATGATCTGGATGTGATTGGCATCAAAAAAGAAGGCCAGAAATACACCGGCAAGCGCCGCACCGGCGAGATAACGCCCTCTATAGGCAATTATCATACCAGCCATAATGGCCGGAAAATAGGCAATATTCAGAAATTTAGTTGTATGTCCTGCCGTTATAATAATAGGGTTGTACGTAGAAAAAGCAAATGCAATGGCGCCGATCACGCCAAGCCAACGGTTTATCCTCATAGTTGAAGCAAGGATATAAAAGCTGACCATAGCGATGAAAAAGAAACCAGTGGGATTACCGGAATCTGTAGGGCTAGTCACCAGGAAGATGCGGTTAAAAAAGCGGAACCAGTTCGTTTCCGCATAGTAGTCTGTTTGGACCTGAGGCATACCCGAAAACATATTGTTGGCCCATAAGGCGCTTTCCCCTGTCTGCGCATGATAATCCCTGCTTTCTTTCGACATCCATAACCACGTTTTTACGTCGTGCTGGTCCAGCGTTTTGCCCTGAAATGCGGGATAGCTAAAAATACAGCTTAATGCCAGAAAAATGCCGATCACAATTAAATGAGGCAAAAACTTCTTGATTCCTTCCTGTTGTTGCATAGTGCAGAATTATTTTTAATGCGGACAAAAATAGCCTTTTTCCCTTTTGAATGTTAGTCGCCTTAATTATTGTTTAATTTTGTTGAATGAACAGAATTGAGCAAATTGAAAGCTTTCTGAAAGACAGTCCCAATGACAATTTCTTATTGCATGCACTGGCCTTGGAGTACATAAAGGCAGGAGAGGACCAACAGGCGGAGAACTGCTTCCGGAAAAACCTGGACAATAATATAGGTTATATCGCAACTTATTACCATTTGGGTAAGCTGTTGGAGCGTAAAGGCCTTACCCAGGAAGCAATCGGGATCTATGAACAGGGTATGGAACAAGCCAAGCAAGCAGGTGACCAACATGCATTTAGCGAATTGCGCAGCGTGTACGATGAATTAGTTTACTAGATCTGCAGCCGGCGCCAGCGTTTCCTGGTGCTTTCGCACATTCCCCTTCTTGCTGCCTGTTTCATTTTGTTTTTTTACTGGTCAGACGCTGGTATTTCATACCAAGGAACTACATAATTTTTTTGTTCCCCGGGGAAAGGAAAGAAGTACAGGGAGAAGATATTTTATCCTGTATATGTGCAACCGCGTTCTTTCCCCTCTCAAATATACCGTATAAAGCAGAGCCGCTGCCGCTCAGGGAGGCATAGAGTGCGCCACCGGCATATAGCTCGTCCTTTATTTGCCGCAGCAGGGGATACTGGGGAAATAGAGATGCCTCAAAGTCATTAAACACCTGATCCCTCCATGCTGTTATCGGTAAATCCGGTAATCCACGCAAGTCAAAAGCTGCTGGCTTAGGTTCTACCCCGGCAAAGGCCCTGGCGGTGCTAATAGAAATATCGGGGTAAACCACCTGTATATCATAAGCGGATAAATCCAGCGGCATAGGTTCCAGTTTTTCACCTCTGCCTGCGGCGAAGGCCGGCCGGTTGCTGATAAAAAAAGGGCAATCACTCCCCAATTCCAAAGCGAAGGCCTCTAAATGGCCCGCCGACAGATTTAACTGGAAATACTGGTTAAGCATCCGTAACATAAAAGCCGCATCAGCCGAACCGCCGCCCAAGCCGGCGCCCATAGGAATAATCTTGTGCAGGTAGACAGCGAGCGGACCAATCCGGGGCAATTTAGCCTGTAATAATTTATAGGCTCGCCATACCAGATTGCTTTCTTTATCTTGTACCAGTGGTAATCCGCTTATATGCAGGGTACTTTGCTCCTCAGAGCACTGAACCAGCTCTAATGCATCCCGGACACCGACCGGGTAAAACACCGTTTCCAGGTCGTGATAGCCATCTGGCCGCTTGCCCGTGATCAAAAGTCCTATATTTATTTTTGCATTGGGAAAGGAAAGCATGCCCTTTATGTGTTTGGTAGGTAATATAATATAAGTGATCGCCGATTTCTCTGCGCTGCAAATTATCAATAAATTTGAACTTTAATTCAGGAGCTGTGCACCGTATCACCTTCTGGCAAACCAAAAAGGATGGGCCAAATCATTAGCCTCAAAGACATTAAGAAAAATTACTACATTGGTAAAGAGCCGGTGCCGGTTCTAAAAGGTATTCAGCTTTCTATTGATCGGAATGAATATGTGGCATTAATGGGTCCTTCTGGCTCGGGAAAATCAACCCTTATGAATATCCTAGGCTGCCTGGATGTTGCCAGCTCCGGTACCTATATTCTGAATGGCAACGATGTGAGCCGGATGGAAGACGATGAACTAGCCAGGATACGTAACCAGGAAATCGGCTTTGTTTTCCAGCAGTTTAACCTGCTACCCCGTTTTACTGCGCTCGAAAATGTTGCGGTTCCCCTGATCTATGCCGGGGTAAGTAAAAAAGAAAGATTGGAACGTGCCCGCGAAATGCTGGAACAGGTGGGCTTGGGCGAGCGCAGTCACCATAAACCCAACGAGCTTTCCGGAGGCCAGTGTCAAAGAGTGGCTATAGCGCGGGCCCTGGTGAATCATCCGGCCCTGATCCTCGCCGATGAACCCACCGGTAACCTGGATTCCAAAACATCCGTAGAAATCATGGAGCTTTTCGGCACTTTACAGCAAATGGGCAATACCGTTATACTGGTAACACATGAGGAAGACATTGCTGCCTACGCCAAAAGGGTAATACACATCAAAGATGGGATGGTAGAGCGCGATAATAGTAACCGTTAAAAATAATATTTTTAAACCTGCAGCCCATAAACGCAAAAAAACTATTTATAATGGCATTCAGAGTATATACAAAAACCGGCGATAAAGGCAGTACTGGCCTTATCGGCGGTAGCAGAGTTCCGAAAGATCATATTCGCATCGAAGCCTACGGCACCGTGGATGAGCTGAATTCTTACCTGGGCGTGGTTACAGACCAGTTGGGCGATTCTAAAATAAATGAATGGATACTGGAAATCCAGGATCGTCTGTTCACAGTGGGCTCTTCGCTGGCAACTGATCCGGAAAAAGCGCCCAAAATGAAATTGCCCGATTTAAAAGAAACCGATATTCAATGGTTAGAACAAAGAATAGATGAAATGGACGATTTGCTACCGCAAATGAAATCGTTCATTTTACCAGGGGGCCATATAGCAGCCAGCAACGCCCATGTGGCCCGCTGTGTATGCCGCAGGGCAGAAAGGTTATGCGTGCACATGCGTAATAATGAAGAATTTGTTGCCGACGAGGTATTAAAATACCTGAACCGCTTATCTGATTTTCTGTTCGTCTTAGCCCGCTTTATTGTTATGCAAAAGGGAGGTACAGAAATTCCCTGGAGACCAAGGGTATAAAGAAGGTGGCTCGTGTAAAAAAAGGTGGCCCATCAATACGGGCCACCCTCTGAAATGCGTAGCAGAATAAGGACAGTTAAAATTTATAACCTATTCCTATCTGTATACTGCTCATATTGTTAAAGCCGGGCCGGCTCCTGTCATTTTTCAGGTCCAGCGTCTTTCCGAAATAATAATTATAACGGGCATCTACAAAAAAACCTTTATAAATGTAATAAGTAATGCCTCCTAAAGCGCCTACCTGCAGCGTTTGCAAGTAATCCTGTTCTTTATTGTCTATTTCGGTAGAGCCGCCGGTGTTAAAAGCCGAAGCGTCTGCCTTTGTTTTTGAAGCCAGGTTAAAATTTACCGAGGCGCCAACATTTACGCTCAAGGACGGAATAATAAAATATTTCACGGAAACGGGGACCGAAATCTGGGACAGACTGGTTTTCTGGTCTATCGTAATAAAATCAGCCATTGTGGTATAGCTATTTTTAAAATTCCGCTGTGCAAACAAAGCCTCGACCTGGCCTTTGAATTTAGATCCTGCAGGTCCGGAAATTTCGAGCAAACCGCCGCCATAGAACCCAAACCCAAAGGAAGCGCTTTCATTGTTAAACATCGCGTTATTATTCGCAATTCCCAAGCGGGATATATCCGTGCCTGCTTTAATACCGAATCGCAACGGTGATTTGCCATAGGACGAAACCGAACAGGCAAGCAGTAATGCAATACCAATTTTTCTCATGTAAAAATTTGTTTTGTAGCACAAAAATAGAGGGCAGAACTCATTTCTGCCCTCATTTAGAAATAATTTAGGTTTCGGCCGCCCGAGATTCCAACGGTAAACAGATCTTAAAACAGCTTCCATGGCCTGGCTCAGATGTAAAAGTCAGTTTACCACCCATTACCCGTACCAGGTCATGGCAAATAGTTAAACCAAGGCCAATACCTTTTTCCCGGTCGGTTCCATAACTCGGATTCAGGCTGAAATGGAAAATCCGCTCTTTCCTGCTTTCCTCGATCCCCACGCCTGTATCTTCTATAATTATAGCCAGGTACATCCCTTGTCTTGTCCTAAAATAGGTTTACACCAAAAAGTGTAACAATGGACAAAAAA
>JBEBWN010000075.1:0-13315 GCA_040392235.1 Taibaiella helva
GAAGCACAAAAAAATGCAGGCGTCCGGCATAACCTGGCATATCGCCTGTTATGGATTATACTATTATTGGTTGGTGTTAATATAGGTGCCTGGTTCTTCCATTTCCAGGTAGACCTGACCCGGGATAAACGATATTCCCTCACCCCAGCAACCCGCACAATGCTGAAAAACCTCGACAGCAGGATGGAGGTGCTTGTTTTTTTACAAGGCAATGATTTGCCGGCTGCTTTTCAGAGCCTGAGTAATAGTACCGGTACTATGTTGCGTCATTTCAGGGATATCAGTGGCAATAAGGTATCTTATCGTTTTGTCGACCCCCTGGGCAACGATACGGGTGCCATTGCAATACTGAAGCAATACCAGATGAGTGGTATTCCTGTTACTGTTAATGCAGGGAAGAAGGGGATGGTGCAAAAGATGATCTTTCCCTGGGCTTTGGTATCCAGGGTAGATGGTCAAGGTAACCGGAATAGTTATCCTGTTTTCCTGCAAGAAGTCAATTCTGCTAACCTGAACCGGGAAACTCTTTTAAAATCGGAAATGCTGTTGGAATACAACCTGGCAAACGGGATACACCAATTAACCCGGGAACCCATAGCGGTAGCGTACCTTACCGGCAACAGGATGGTTTTTGACCTGAGTGTTTTTGACGCTGTAGCCAGCCTGCGCCAATATTACCGTCTGGACACTTTCAACCTGCAACAACATCACCTTATTCCGGCGCAATATAAAGCTATCATTATCAATCGCCCTTTAGATGCTTTCAGCGAGATAGACAAGTTCAAGATAGACCAGTATTTGATGCAGGGCGGCAATATTTTCTGGAGTATTAATATGACCAGCGGTGCGCTGGACAGCCTGAGGTCCGGCGGTTTTAACTGCATGCCCCTGAACCTTAACCTGAATGATCTGCTGTACCATTATGGGGTGAGGGTAAATACCAATCTTGTCGAGGATGCCGTCAATACTGCTTTTATTCCCTTGCAGGCCTCCGGCAATAATCCGCAATCGGAAATGCGTCCCTGGATTTATTTCCCGGTACTGTACCCCGCCGGTGAGCATCCGATTGTAAAGAACCTGGATGGTGTGCTGACCCGTTTTGTGAGCAGTATAGATACGAATGCCAACGATCCTTCGATACGTAAAACGGTATTACTGAGCTCGAGCAAATACAGTAAAACAGAATCTGTTCCGCTCCCGGTATTGTTGGAGAAGGCAATTGACATACCAAACCCTGCTGCATTTCCGCAGAAGAACATTGCCGGTGCCGTATTGCTTGAAGGTACTTTCACATCGCTATACGCAAACCGCCAACCGCAGGAATTGCTTTCTTTTATGGATTCGGCAAAGCAACCTTTGCTACCGGCGGCCAAGGCGCCGGGCAAGATTGTTATTCTGGGCGATGCCGATATGCTTGCTAATGATGTTTCGGAGCGAAATGGCCCTTCACAAATGGGCTCTTTCCCCTTTACTCCTGATTACGTTTACGATAACAGGAGCTTTTTTCTAAATTGCATGGAATATCTAACCGACTCTTTGAATTTACTCGCTGCCCGGAATAAATCGTTCGATTCCCGGAGACTGGACCCGAAACTGGTAGAACAGGAAAGATCAAAATGGCAGATTATAAATATTGCTGTACCCGTTGCGGCGATACTGCTCCTCGGTTTTGTGTTTAATACCCTGAGGCGGAAACGATATGCCCTGTGATGACCCGAAAAAAGCAATAAGTACAACTGGTTACCTGCGCAAATCAGCGCTTCCGGTATAAATAATAAGAATAACCATAGGAAAAACTACTTTATTATGGAGAAAAAAGAAAGACCGCCGGTCTATTACAGCGAATATCTTCAGTTAGACAAAATATTGGATGCGCAGTCTCCCGAAAGTTTAAAGGAAGGAATCCGTGCAGATGACGAGATGCTGTTTGTCGTTATTCATCAAACTTATGAACTATGGTTCAAGCAGATATTACATGAGCTGGATATTGTACGCTCTATATTCAAACAGCCCAATGTAGCGGACAATTCACCTGATATCTATAATTCCGTTCACCGGCTCAAGCGGATCTGCTCTATCCTAACGATCCTGGTAGATCAGATCAGCGTAATAGAAACGATGACGCCGCTTGATTTCCTGGACTTCCGGGATTTGCTACGCCCGGCATCAGGCTTTCAAAGTATCCAGTTTAAAATTATTGAGGCTTCTTTAGGACTCACTTATGAACACCGCTTTGGAAAGGAATATTATTTATCGCAATTGAACGAGGGTGATATTGCCAGGGTAAAAAAGGCCGAAGAAGAAGAGTCCTTAATTGTATTGATCAACAGGTGGCTCGAAAGGATGCCTTTTTGCCAGGACGCAAAATATTGGGGCTTATCACAGGAAACAATAGCCGGAGCGCATCCGTTCTGGGATGCCTACAGGGACGTTTATGCTTCCGGATTGTTGCCGGCCGAACAGCAAAACCTCGAAACCTTTGACCGGATATTTATTGATGAAAGCAATTATCCGGGCGACAGAAGGTTGAGTAGCAAGGCCAGCCGAAGTGCTTTTTTCATTATGTTATACCGGGATTATCCCTTGTTACAGTTACCTTATGAGCTTTTGAGCACTTTGCTGGAAATAGACGAGCTGTTGTCCCTCTGGCGTCACCGCCATATTCATATGGTTCAACGAACCATAGGTAAGCGTGTAGGAACCGGCGGCAGTACCGGCGCCGGTTACCTTAAAGCGGCAGCAGACAGTCATGCTATATTTAAGGAAATAGCTGAACTTACTTCATTTCTGCTGCCCCGCCACGAGTTACCGCAATTGCCGCAAGAAGTAAAAGACGCTTTGAGTTATAGCACACATTAAGAGGCCAGCCGCTGTCTCTTAATAGAATGGTGCTGCCCGTAATCATCTTCTTGAACGCAATGCTAAAAGTATTGCGTTTTCTTTTTTTACAGCGAACGGACTATGGCTGTCGCCGACCTGTTAAAGTAGTCGCTTTATCTCGTCGTACGATTCTTCGACATTAAGCTGTTTAAGACCAATGAGTGTTGCTTCGTGTGCCAAAAAGAGCGTAGCATGATCAGGTGCTTTTGCAGTCACACTGACGATCAATAGCTTATTGACCATGTATTTGGTTTTTGTATTGATCTGCGTGACTTCTATAAAGTTGCCCATATCTAATGCTGCTGGGTGCTAAAATTGTATATGACTAAAGTAGGACCGTAAAGAATACAAGGAGCCTGACTCTTCTTTGCTCCTTTTAAGGGATAGACGTAGTATGCGTTACATCTTCTGCAAAAAGAAAATTATTATATAATCCAGACTTCTTTTTCCAGGGCGATGCCAAATTTTTCGTATACGGAGGTGGTTATAGCGTCGGATAGCCGGGCTATATCCATTCCGTTGGCCTGGGCATAATTAACAAGTACCAGGGCCTGTTGTGCATGTACGCCATAGTCATTCTTCCGGTAGCCTTTCCAACCACATTGTTCAATCAGCCAGGCTGCCGGCAATTTGGTTTTCCCCCCGCCTATGACATATCCGGGCATATCCGGATGAGAGGCCTTTAATGCATGGAAAAAGGCATTGCTTACCTCCGGATTTTTAAAGAAGCTTCCTGCATTGCCGAGAATAAGGGGATCGGGCAACTTGGACCGGCGTATACGAATGATGGCTTCCGATACACTTTGCAGCGTTGGTTGATTTATGCCCATTACATCCAGCTCCTGCTGAACTGTACCGTAACTGGTATTGAAAACGGGTTTTTTATAAAGACGGAAGCGGACGGAAGTAATAATGACCTTGCCCTTTAATTGCCGCTTGAACACGCTATCGCGGTAACCGAAACCACAGCTTCTGTTATCCAGTTCTTTGAAAGTCTTTGCGGAAATATTCCAGAAGCGGACCCTGTCCAGAACGTCTTTTATCTCTGCGCCATAGGCGCCTATATTCTGTATGGGGGCTGCGCCAACCGTACCGGGAATAAGCGAGAGGTTTTCAATTCCGCCATAACCCTGCTGTACGCAGTGCTGGACAAAATCATGCCAAACCTCTCCTGCACCGGCTTCAATCCATACATGATCTTCGTCCTGGCCTACCAGCTTTATGCCTTTGATTTTATTGTGAATTACCCAATAATCCGGATCGGAAGTGAATAGTATATTACTTCCGCCTCCTAGTAATAATATCTCTTTATTGCCTGCTGTTACCGGATCCAGTTCGTTCAAATCTTCTTCCCGTTCGAGCTCGGAGAAATAGGGGGCATAAACCGTCATGCCAAAAGTGTTGAGATGGCGTAGGGGATGATGTTGTACTATAGAAAGCATATGTGTTGTCGGTATATCTTTAATCGCCAATACTTGAGTTTTTGCGCATTACGGCTCTGCAATTTACCCGGTAAGGCTTAACTGACCTCTACTTTATAACGAATTTCGGATGACTGCAGATACTCGATAAGATCGTCATTTACCAGCAGACGTCCGCTGGTAGTCCGTAGAGTAGCCTGGCGTTCATTTTCTATGTCGGTTACCAAAATACTGAGCTCGCAACTACCCGGGTATTGTTGTATATTTCTATGCAGGAACTGTACCAGGGTATTGTCTATCTTCTGTATTGGAAGAGACAAGGAAAGGCGCTTGGTATATTTACTTTTAACTTCTCCCAGCAACATAACACCCGATATGCGGAATTCCATTTGTCCCGGCCGGAAGCGGCTTTCTTCATAGATTCCCGATATCATTAATTTCTGGGATTCCTGCAGATAGTCACCATAGTGTACGTAATTTTCTTTCCAGAAGTTCATTTCGATAGAGCCGCTATAATCGTTAAGGGCCATTCGTCCGTATTTATCTCCTTTTTTGGAGATGCCGTGATAGGGATTAGAAACGAAGCCGGCAATACGTACACTGCGTCCTTTAAAATTTTCCAGCTCGTTGATCGGTATAATATTATAATGCTGCATTTCGAACCGGAAGCCATCCAGGGGATGGCCGCTGAGGTACATGCCGATGGTTTCTTTCTCTTTTTCCAGGAGTTCGTGCAGTGTCCAGGGGTCGCATTTCGGAATTTCGGGCGGCTTTACATCCGGCATTTCCATATCTCCGAAAAGACTGTTTACGGTAGTAGTGGCAGCTGCCTGGAAATGACCTCCGAAGCGTATTACTCTTTCCAGTCCTGTCAAAGGATCGAGCGCCGGAGCATAAAAATATTGCGCCCTGTGGTATTCCGGGAAGCAATCCAGCGCTCCGGCATATATAAGACTCTCCAATGATTTTTTATTGACAGTCCGTTGATTTACTCTGGTAATCATGTCGAAGATCGACTTGTAGGCGCCTTCTTTTTCCCGCTCTGTGATGAGATCCTCCACAGCCGCCTCGCCCACGCCTTTTATAGCGCCTAATCCGAATCGGACCACGCCTTCCTTATTTACGGAAAACCCTTTTAAGGATTCGTTGATATCAGGACCCAGTACTTTTATACCCATACGCTGGCATTCTTCCATAAAGAAGGTGATCTTCTCGATACTGTTAGCGTTGTTCATTACTGCCGCCATATACTCGGAGGGGTAATGGGCCTTAAGATAAGCGGTCTGGTAAGCAACAAAGGCATAGCAGGTGGAATGCGATTTGTTGAACGCGTATTGAGCGAAAGCTTCCCAGTCTGTCCAGATCTTTTCCAATTTATCTTTGGGGTGGCCTTTGGCTATAGCGCCGTCCATGAATTGCACCTTCATTTTATCCAGTACGGCTTTCTGCTTTTTACCCATTGCTTTCCGCAAAACGTCGGCATCGCCTTTGCTGAATCCTCCCAGGGATTGGGATAAAAGCATCACCTGCTCCTGGTAAACGGTAATACCGTAGGTATCGGCCAGGTATTCCTCCATTTCGGCCAAATCGTATACTATTTCTTCACGGCCATGCTTTCGGGCGATAAAGTTGGGAATATAAGCCAGGGGCCCGGGACGATATAGGGCGTTCATGGCGATCAGGTCGGCAAACTTATCGGGCTTTAGGTCGCGAAGATGTTTTTGCATGCCCGGGCTTTCAAACTGGAACGTAGCATTGGTATCGCCGCGTTGGTACAATTCGTAAGTTTCCTTGTCGTCCAAAGGTACACTATCAATGTCAATTTCAATGGCGTGATTACGCCGTATTAATGCCAGTGCATCCTTGATGATAGTAAGGGTTTTCAGCCCCAAGAAGTCCATCTTTATAACACCGGCGTTCTCGATAACATTCCCTTCGTATTGTGTAATCAGCAGGTTGACATCTTTTACCGTGCTCACAGGAATGAGCTCGGAAAGGTCTTTTGGAGCGATGATGATTCCGGCCGCATGGATACCTGTATTGCGGACAGAGCCTTCCAGTTTTTCGGCTTCCCGCATTACATTGCCCTGTATACTGGTCTCTTCGAGTATTTCGCGAAGTCTCCGGACGTTTACCAGGTCTTCTTCCATTAGGCCCTCTTTATCTTTCAGGCTTTTTTCGCCGCCAGAAGAACCGTCTATTGGAGCGCGGAGCAATCGTTTGAGCGAAATGCCCGGTTTGTCGGGAACCAGTTTAGCCAGAGCATTAGCATCAGGAAGCGGAAGATCGAGTACCCTGGCTACATCCTTAATACTCATTTTGGCGGCCATGGTGCCATAAGTTACGATATGGGCCACCTGGCTTTTGCCATATTTATCTACTACGTAGTCAATTACTTTTTGCCTGCCCACATCATCAAAGTCCGTATCGATATCAGGCATAGACTTTCGGTCGGGGTTTAGGAAACGCTCGAACAGCAGGTTGTACTTTATGGGATCGATATTGGTAATGCCGATACAATATGCTACAGCACTGCCAGCCGCCGATCCGCGTCCGGGACCGATGAATACACCCAGGTCACGACCAGCCTTGATAAAGTCGGACACGATAAGGAAGTAACCTGCAAATCCCATGGTACGAATGGTGAACAGTTCGAAATTGAGCCGTTCTTCAATATCAGGTGTAATTTCCTGGTAACGTTGTCGCGCACCGGTCCAGGTAAGGTGTTCCAGGTATTTATCCTGGTCATCGTTAAATTCTACCGGTACCTTGAAGTGGGGGAGGAGGATATCTCTTTCGAGCTTCAATGGTTTAATTTTATCCACAATCATCTGCGTATTGTCGATCGCCTGTGGAATATCCTGGAAGAGCCTGCTCATCTCTTCCGTGTTTTTAAAGTAAAACTGGTCGTTATAAAAGGCAAATCTCGAATTCTTTGGACGGTTTTCGTCATCATCCGAGAATTCCTTATTAGTAGGGGTACTTTGCTTTTCACCGGTGTTGATACACAGCAAAATATCGTGCGCATTGGCATCCTCGCGCTCTACGTAATGCGAATCGTTAGAGGCAATAATCGGAACATTGTATTTTTGAGCAAACCGGATCAGCACTTCATTAACCTTGATCTGTTCGGGTATCTCGTGCCGTTGCAATTCAACGTAGTAATCTTCGCCAAATAGGTCTAACCACCATTTAAACTCTTGTTCCGCCTCTTCTTCCGATTTCCGGAGTATGGCTTGGGGGACAGATGCCCCGATGCAACAGGTTGTCGCGATCAGGCCTTCGTGGTATTGTAACACCAGCTCCTTGTCGATACGGGGATATTTGCCGTACAGGCCCTCCATATAACCTAGTGAACAGAGTTTTACCAGGTTCTTATATCCGATCTCATCTTTGGCCAGGAACAACTGATGGTAGCGTTTATCTTTTCCCTCTTCCCGGGTAAACTGTTTCTTATGCCTGTTCTCTACCAAATAAACTTCGCAACCGACAATAGGTTTTACCACCGGTTCCTTAATCTCTTTTCCTTCGGCTGTTGTGCCGGTTACTTTTGTGTTCTTCCAGGCCTGTGCTACAAATTCAAATGCGCCAAACATATTACCATGGTCTGTAATGGCGATTGCCGGCATATTATCTTTTTCTGCCTTTTTATAAAGCCTGCTAATGGAGGATGCTCCATCCAGTAAAGAAAACTGGGTGTGATTATGTAAATGAGAAAATTTCATGTTTAAATGGAAATATCAGAACAGTATGAGATAAAGATATTGTTGCGCCGTAAACTCTTATTGTTCCGAGGATGTACTATCTGCAAAGTAACAAAAAAAGAGGTTTAGGAAGGCCTGGAATTTAATGTTCCGGTCAGGACATATCGTTCCCAAAGGGCTTGCAGCAGGTAGTGGAAGCCGTGATTTATGGTTTCCAGAACACTATATATTAAGCCTGAATTCACCGGTTGTCCGGACTTTATAAACAAGCGCCTTTGAAGAGCGAGTGATTAGGCGTTGTCAGAAACAAAGCGCGTGGCCATGCGCTTTATTGTTTCTTCTAATTGTGTATACACAAAACCGGGAAACTGTTTAAGGAATTTCTCGTTGGAATAATAGTATTTACTTTGTGCCGTTTGTGCTGTTTCCCTGCTAATAGTTGCTTCCTTGCCGCTTAGCCTGCTTTTCAGGAGCTCATAACGCCATACAAAAGCGGTCATGGCCGGGCTGGCTTTTTTGTGCGGGGGACGCTTATGCAATGCCCTGGCCATAGCGGTAAAAACCTTTTTATAGGCATAGTTGCCGTTGCTAATAATAAAGCGCTCTTCCTGTATGTCGGAATGCATTAGCAGAAGCATTGCCTGTACTACATCCCGTACATCTACCCAGGCATTGATACCTTCGGTATACCAGGGAAATTCCTGGTACACAATTTCCATAAGATGAGCAGAACCTTTTTGCCAATCGCCTTCCCCTAATATAATGCCCGGGTTAATAATGGCGGCATTTAAACCTTCCGCTATGCCCCGCCAAACTTCCATTTCCGAAAGGAATTTGCTTTGGGCATAAGCCGAATTTGCTTTATGCTCCTCCCAATGCGAATCTTCGTGAATAGGGCCGGTTGATTCCAGGCCTCTTCCCAATGCAGCAATAGAGCTGACATGTATCAGCTTGCGAATATCGTATTCCAGTGCCAGGTTCACAATATGTTGCGTGGCGGTTATATTGTCTTGTATGACACGCCCTTTTAGTTTAGGGTCGAATGAAACAATTGCAGCACAGTGATATATATATTGTATACCATTAGCTATTATTTGCTCAAGCGCCACAATATCCAACAAATCGCATTGTACCCAGGATAAGCCGGGGAAGCTTATATCCGGTATGCGGCTATGATATAGGGCTATCACCGGCAGTGGCTGCGAGGTAAGCTCTTGTAGCAAATGCTGCCCCAAAAATCCACTGGCTCCGGTTACAAGTATCAAAAGAAATATTTTCGTTATAGCCGGATCTGTCCCGGCGGGTTAACATAAACTATCCCGTATCTTTTAAAGACGCGGGACATGGTATTTTCTTTACTGCATATAATTGGTAAATTGCTTCAGGAATCGAACGTCGTTCTGTGAATATAAGCGGAGGTCGTTTACCTGGTATTTTATCTGGGTGATGCGTTCGATACCCATACCAAAAGCAAAGCCACTATATTTCTCAGGGTCAATATTGAAATTCCGGAGCAGGTCAGGATGCACCATTCCACAACCTAAAATTTCTACCCAGCCGGTGTGCTTGCATAAACTGCAGCCGCTGCCGCCACAAACGGTGCAGCTGATATCCATTTCTGCGCTGGGCTCGGTAAAGGGAAAATAGGAGGGGCGGAACCGGACCTTTGTATTTTCGCCGAACATCTGTGTCACAAACATGTACAACGTTTGTTTCAGATCGGCAAAGGAAACTTTTTCGTCGATGTATAATCCTTCACATTGATGGAAAAAACAATGCGCCCGAGCGCTTATGGTTTCGTTCCGGTACACTCTTCCGGGACAAATGACACGAACAGGCAATTTGCTTTTTTCCAGTACCCTGGCTTGGGTAGAAGATGTATGCGTACGTAACAACCAGTCAGGGTTCTGTGCAACATAAAAGGTATCCTGCATGTCCCTGGCTGTATGATCTGCCGGCATGTTCAGAGAAGTAAAGTTATGCCAGTCGTCTTCAATTTCAGGTCCCTCAGCTACTGTAAAGCCCAGGCGTTCGAATATATGAACAATTTTATTCTCTATTATACGCAACGGATGGCGCGTGCCCATAGGAATAGATGAGCCAGGCAAGCTCAAGTCAACGGCATTGTTGGATGCGGTGGTTTTTTGTTGCAGATGGCCAAACTTTTCGTAATGTGCTTCGGTGAGTTGTTTGAAAGCATTCAGCAGCTGCCCGGCCTCCTTTTTTTGAGGGGGGGCAACATCTTTCATGGCGCCAAAAACTTCTTTTACCAGTCCTTTACTGCCTAAAAATTTAATGCGAAAAGCTTCTAGTTCTTCGGCAGTTGCCGGAACATAAGCAGAAACTTCCTGTGTTAATGCATCAATGCGTGCTTTTAACGATTCCATAAGGTTGCAAAGATAAGTTTCAGGACGGATAACCGAAACCCCCGGGTAAAATTTAGTGGGCACCGGTATCTGTTTCCCTTTTGTCGCTGAAAGTCTCGCAGAATTGCCTTTTACCGGCTTTCTGCCTTTGCCGGTATTGGTAATATTTGCGCCTGGCCAGGTGCCACATGAGTAAGGCGTAAAGGAAAAAACCGGCCATAAAGTAACACCAGGTATAGACAAAATCGCTGCTCCACAGGGCGTACCATAGCCGTTGTGGATGAAGCAAACCCCGGAAGGCCAGTTTGAACGCCGTGTACATAAAAGGAGTAAAGGTCCCCCAGATAAGGGTGGTCAATATAATGTAGCTCCATTTTCCTTTACTTCTTCTCGTTTCCCACTCGTAGATATATTTTTCTTCCCTGCTGATCATAAAAGCATAACCTCTCCTGTTTTCAACAAACGCTTTACTAGAATAATAATTGTAAAGGTTTTTTGTTTAAATGAGTAGAGAGAAATAATCTGTCCACCGGGAGAACGGTTGCAGAGCGGATTAGACTTTATAAGAGAAAGATTATTAGTTGTTTGCTTTTGTTGTCTTACCGATTTCTTCTTTTATCAAAGGAAAAATACCTGCTTTTTGCTTTGTAAATGAGAAGATTAAAAAAGAGGTTGAAAGGGAATTTTATGAAAAAGAGATGCCTGCGTTACGCCGATACTCTGACGTAGAAATGGGAGATGTTGTTACGTCCGGTCGGGCGCTCTTCTATCTCTATACCGGGAACAGCTTTAATAAGGTCCAGCAGCTTTTTGAATCCGAAGTTTCTGGGATCAAATTCCGGCTGCTTTTTAAGGAGCAGGTTGCCTAAAACACCTAAAAATACCCAGCCATTGTCTTCAGCAAGATCATTTATGCTATTTTTTATCAGGCGGAACATTTTCCTGTTATTAGGCTCTGGGGTATCTGCTTCTTCCTTGGCTTTCCGGCCTTTTTTGGGTGGCTTTCCGGCTTCCGCCTTATCCTCTTCCCGAAGTATTTCAATATAAATAAATTTATTACAGGAGGCGATAAAAGCACCTGGTGTCTTTTTTTCGCCCATACCGATAACTTGTTTTCCGGCCTCGCGGAGCCGGGTAGCCAGACGGGTAAAGTCACTATCGCTTGATATAATACAAAAACCATCTACATCGCCTGTATATAAGATGTCCATAGCATCTATAATAAGGGCAGAATCCGTTGCATTTTTTCCTGTTGTATAGGCATATTGTTGAATGGGGAGGATAGCGTTTTCCTGTAGCACGTTTTTCCAGCCGCTCAAATTGGGTTTGGTAAAATCGCCATATATACGCTTAAAAGTCGGCGTTCCGTATTTGGCAATTTCTTCCAGCATATCTTTTACATGATGATAAGGCACATTGTCTGCATCAATTAAGACGGCTAATTTTAGATCTTTACTGTTATCCATATCAGAAAATTAAATCAGTAACCCGGGTTGCTATTACAAATGTAAGTAAAAAGGCAAGGTATAATTGGTAAAAGACGGATACGGTAAAGATGCGATAGCTGCTCGCTGTGGACGGATTATATTGTACTTTTGCAGCGATGCAAAACGCAAACTACGCCTTAGAGCAAATCCTGGCCAATCTGAATATAGATGCACTGAATGAAATGCAGGAAACAGCCCTGGAGGAGAATAGAACCCATCCCAATATTGTTCTGCTTTCTGCCACAGGTTCTGGAAAAACGCTGGCCTTTCTCTTGTCGTTGTTGGAAACACTTGAGCCTGATAACGGTAAAACCCAGGCGCTGATCATAGCTCCTTCCCGCGAGCTGGCCTTACAGATAGAAAAGGTATTTAAACAAATGGGTACAGGTAATAAAGTAACCTGTTGTTACGGCGGGCATAAAAGGGAAATCGAAGAAAATAATCTCATTCAGCCACCCGTAGTTGTTATAGGAACGCCGGGCCGCATAGCAGATCATATCCGTCGGGGCAATATTCACACGGATGCTATACGCACGCTGATTTTGGACGAATTCGACAAGTCGCTTGAACTGGGCTTCCAGGACGAAATGTTTGAGATTATCAGCGCGCTTCCCGGCTTGACAAAACGTATCCTGACCTCTGCGACGGAAGCGGTGACTATCCCTGACTTCGTAGGTGCAGAAGACGCAAAAATCCTTCATTTCCTGCCCCAAGAAAGCCGGCAGGATAGTTTAGCGCTTATGAAGGTATTGTCTCCGGACAAGGATAAGTTGGAAACGTTGTTTACACTGTTGTGTAAGTTGGGTGGACGCTCTTCCATCGTTTTTTGTAATCACCGCGAATCGGTAGAACGGGTACACCAGGCGCTCAGAGAAAAAGGAATTGCCTGTGAATTTTATCATGGCGCCATGGAACAGCGTTACCGTGATAGTGCATTATGTAAGTTCCGAAACGGTACAGCAACAATATTGATAACCACGGACCTGGCTGCCCGGGGACTGGATATTCCCAATATACGCTATATTATACATTATCATTTACCACTGACAGAAGATATTTACACGCATCGCAATGGCAGAACAGCCCGGATGGATGCCAGCGGTACGGCTGTCCTGCTTTTGTCGGCTGATGAGCATGTGCCGAATTATATTACAGGAGCGGTAGAAGAAATGCCCCTGGAAGGACCATATGAAATTCCGGACAAACCTAAATGGACTACTTTATTTATACCCCTGGGTAAAAAGAATAAAGTCAATAAAATTGATATTGTAGGGTTCTTGGCGAAAAAAGGTGCTTTGAAGCAGGATGATATCGGATTAATAGAAGTAAAAGATTTTTTCTCTTTTGCAGCAGTTAGGAGAACCAAAGCGAGTCATCTGCTGCATTTGGTAAAGGAGGAGCGACTTAAAGGGAAAAAAGTAAAAGTGGAAGTGGCGAAATAGCCATAATGACTTAAT
>JBEBWN010000076.1:0-13291 GCA_040392235.1 Taibaiella helva
GAATACGATTTTTTTTATATTTTCTTCTTCCGGTTTAATAGCCAGTTCTTCTGCGAGCAGATCATAGCACTCCTTTTCCGAGCGGAAAAAAGGATTAAGGCCTGAGGTCTTGAACCTGCGCATATTTTGATTGTCTTCAATTAAGCACCAGTCTGTCTTGGTGGAGCCGCTATCGGCTATAAGAATAGATGACATATCGTGTTTGGTATTTATTTAGGAAAGATAACGTATGTTTTTTATCCCGCAAAGGATTTGTGCAATATTTATAAGCTATGGGGAAGGCGGACTTTTGGACCCTCCGGGTTACTTATGAGGTAAAGCTTTTAGGATGATTTCCCAGGCGAATAAGAAAGCAAAAATACAGCGTCCGCCGCCTAAGAGAGGGAAGACAAGGGGTTAAATAAACGTTATCGTTATACACAATTTTTTAGTTTAAATGGTAAGACGACTTATACGAAGCCGGCCAATAGATTGATGGAAAGTGCAACGATAGTCGTATTAAAAGCGAAAGACAAGAGGCAATGAAATAAAACCAGCAAACGCATGGACTGGGAACTTACAGAAACATCAGATACCTGGAATGTCATTCCATTGACAAAGGAGAAATAAGCAAAATCTATGTAATCGGGATGCTCTTCAGCCGGAAACTGTAGGCCGCCCCGGGGGACATTATTCTTTCTACCCGGTGCCCAATACATATGAGCATAATGTATAGTGAATAAAGTATGTAACAGGAACCACGACAATACCAACCCGCCGAAGCCGACTAAAATTGTCACGCCCCGGTTCCCTTTTGGGGCCAGGTCACCCTGCTCGCTGAATAATAGTATAATAATACCCACTGAGGCTGTTATCAAAAGAACCGATAGGAAAAAAATCAAAGGAGCATTTGTTTGTAGTACGATGGTTTCCTGTCTTATTTGCTGCTTTTTCAACGAAAAAAAAGTGATCCAGAAAAGGAGGATGCTGCATAAACAAAACGTATCCCATCCCAGCAAAATATTAAAGGATAAGCTCCGGTTTTCCCTGCCGAAAAAGAGTATAACCAGGATGCCTGGTACCAGGCTCAGGCAAAGCTTTGGTAAAGTGTGCATACGGTTAAATGGTTGTATAAAGGACATAGCAGGCAAATTTTATCTATAATCGGTTGATTAAATATATATCTTTTTTTTAATTACATGCCTGTTTTCTTCAGGGGAAAGAAGTCAACAGGCTGAATTATCTGCCGGAGGAGATAAGACCTACGGAAGGTAGTACAGAGGCGATAAAAGACCGCAACAAAAAATGGCAACAGATGTATATAGATTAAAGTTCTAGATTTGTTGCTTCACGTAATTTCCGGCTTATGCTCACCCGTTTCGATATCAATAGCGTGCTTTCCGAGTTTGTACTGATCCTGACTTCTATCCTGATCGGGATAATCGTTGGTGCAGAAAGAGAATACAGGGGGAAATTTGCCGGATTGCGCACTTTTACCCTGGTTTCTTTCGGTTCTTGCTTGTTCACTATTCTTTCGATTAAAATAGGTGTTAATAGTTACGACCGTATTGCAGCCAATATTATTACCGGTATCGGCTTCCTGGGGGCTGGGGTCATTTTTAAAGACAGAAGTAAGATCAACGGTATTACAACCGCTACCACTATTTGGGCCACCGCATCGCTGGGTATGGCCGCCGGTTCAGGGCATATTTATCTTACTATGGTGGGTATGCTCATCGTGGTAGTAACTTTACGATTCCTCCTGCCCCTGCAACAGTACATTGATAACCTGAATAAGGTACACGAATACCGGATCACAACGCATAATACCGAAGAATTTGACTATTCGAAAAACGTTTTTGGCGAACTGAATCTCCGTTTTGCCTTGACCGGGCAAAGTGTTTCGGAGAACGTTATTGAATCGATCTGGATGGTTTCCGGCAATGCAAAGGATCATGAACGTTTGGTTGCACGCCTGCTTTATGACAAAAAGATTGTCCAATTCAAGTTTTAAGCACAATATTGCTTTAAGGGAAAGGAGAGTAAGTTGTTGCTCCTCATGATGTTGGCAGCATCATATTCATTCGTTTGTATGTCTTTTTGTGGCTAATATTCCATCGGCCTGTTTTACCTGTTATTGGCCTTTTCCTGGTTCCATATTGTCTTTCCAGAAGTTCGCTATTGTCTCCAGCTGGTTTCATCTTGTTTTTTTCGACATTATCGTCGCCTATTTTACAGATAATGATGGCAAGGTACCCTGCATAAACATTTGAGTCAAAAAGAGTCGGAAAACGGTTGAGACGGCATGATTATTCTGTGGTATCTCGCAACATATCCGTAGCGGCCCTCAACCTCCGCAATCGATGAATGTGATGATTGGGGACAGCAATCTCCTACGGCGAAAATAACAATTACATTGGGATATGTTGTTCCTTAGTTTGGTTTATCTGCGGGAATGGAGGGCTTAACAAATATAAATACCTGCATTTAGCTTATAAAGCAGGTTTGCACGGGCGCTACGTATTAATACGTAGATATTGCATATCCGCTTCTTCTAATTTTACCCTTATGCCCGTTCTAGGGTATCATTGTTGACTTATAATATACACAGTAATGAAAAAAAATTTACTCTTAACGCTTTCTCTGTGCGTGCTGACAACAGCAGGTTTTTCCCAGAAGGAAAATGACTATTGGGTTTTCGGCGATAAAGCCGGACTTGATTTTAGTAGCGGTAATCCTGTGCCGGTCTTGACGAGTATGGTTAGTAGTGAAGGTAGCGCAGCGGTATGTGATCCGTTAACCGGAAAGTTGCTCTTTTATTCCAATGGCGAAAAGGTTTGGAACCGGAATAATCAGGTTATGCCTAATGGAAGTGGATTGAAGGGTAATGCACCATTGTTTGGCGATAATACCACAGCACAGGGTGTTTGCATTGTGCCTGTTATTGGTTCAATACAACGTTATTACTTGTTCTCCCTGGAGCCGGAAGCCGGAGAAGTATTCCGTAACAGCAATGGCTATCTCTATTATTCCATAGTGGATATGTCCTTAAATGGCGGTTTGGGAGATATAGATCCGAACTATAAGAATATTGCTTTAGACTCCTTTCTGTCGGAAGCCATGACTGCGGTTCCCGGAGGAAATTGTAACGACATCTGGTTGCTAACGCATGCTACAGATACAGCACTGGTTAAGGCTTTTCATATTACAGAATCCGGAATTGCAAAGACGCCTGTAATATCTAATACCGGCAAGGAAATAGATGGTAAAGGCTCCTTTCAGACGAGCCAGTTTGCAATATCTCCGGATAGCAGAAAGCTAGCTATCCTTTCATCGAATGTACTCTGGTATGGTTTGCCATCTACTTTTTTTAACCCCAATTCTTCACCTAACGGTTCTATGGTCTGTACTTTTGATCCCATTTCCGGTAAGGTTACCGATCCGATTATTTTAAACTCGAATTTATCTAATCCTTATGATCAATACTTAAACAATTCCATCTGCTTTTCGCCTAATAGCAGAAAGCTGTATTTATTGGCTTCTAATAGAGCTCTGGGCGATATTGATTTTGTAGACACACTTTGGCAATATGATCTGGACTCCTTTACACAAGCTGGGGTTAAGGCTTCCCGGACTTTGATTGAAGGTAATAATGTCACGAATGCATTCAGTCCCATGCAACGCAATAAAGATAAAATATACCTGGCGCCTTCGGACGACAATGGTTATCTGAATGTGATCGAGGAGCCAAATGCTACAGGCATAGCATGCAAATATAAAAAGAGGGCAATTCAACTGAAGACAGGAAGTGCCTCTATATATTCTTTGCCAGTTCTGGTATCATTTCCGGTAAAATCCGATTCTGCGTATTCAGCTTTGGATTCTGTTGTTTGTTCCGGTTGGGAAGAGGGTATTGTTCTTAGCGGTCCGGAAGCCGAAGACGAATTGGGTTATCGTTATCGCTGGAACACCGGTGATACTAGTATGCGTTATACGATACATACTGACGGCACCTACTGGATCAATTACTATAATACCTGCCATTACCGCGTAGATACCTTGCGGCTAAAGGCGGTTACCTTGGACCCTCTGATCAATATTGATAAAACTATTCTCGGTACTACAAAGTCTTATAAGCAATATCAATGGCTTTTAAATGGCGAAATTATACCAGATGCAACCCAATCTAAACATACCATTGTCGTCAATGGCGACTATAGAGTTATTGTATGGGATGAAAACGGTTGTTCCGATACCTCCGATATTTTTAAAGTGGATAACTATACCGGCATTGACGATCTGTCCGACCTGGCCCGCCAGATTGCTGTCTATCCTAACCCGATACAGGATCGATTGTTCATTCAATCGCCTAAGGCAGTGCATATTATGCTGAGCAGTATTGACGGTAAAGTACTTCTTAAATCGTTTAATGAATCTTCTGTTTCCGTAAAGCACCTTGTACCCGGCATTTATATGCTGAACATCAGCAACCAGGATGGGGTAATACTGAGAACAGAAAAAATCATTAAAGCCCTGTAGCCGGTCCCGGAAACTTCTTGCAAAGAGCCATATTCGTACGAATATGGCTTCTTTTTATACTTTCGGCATGCAGGATGGGATAACCGGTGCCGGGTATACAACACAAGTTAACGAACTAAGGTCACATTGCCGTTATATTGTTCTTGCATCAGGTTGTCAAATGTTAGCTCCATAAATATAGACGTAAACTCCGGCGGGTTGTGCTTTTTGCTGAAAAATACCGTTCCATCCCCTTCCGTCGGTTTGCAGGGTTGCAAAAACGAGTTGTCCCCAGCGGTTCCCTACGCGGAGCCCCATAGCTCGTAAATCCGGCATATTAGGATTTGCCCGCATGCCTGTAACAAATAGGCTTTTCCGGTCGCGGAAATAAGTAGTCCAATTCTTAGAAAGTGACCCGGTCATTGGTTGATCATCGGCTGTTCCTGCCTTTTAATAGAGGAACGGGAAGGCGGTTATATGGTCGACCGCCGCCTTCTTTTACAGGGTATATGTGGCTTGCCGAATTGCTTTTTTAGCTGTCCAACCTTCCGGAGCTCCCAGGCAGAATATTTCTAACTTATAATCATCCTATCACATTGATCTTCTTTATATAATGGCTTGAAATTTGCATATTGTTTTTCGTAACTTGTAACAAAAATACTTTTCCAAAGAATTATATTTGTAGTCCAATTTTCAGAAAATGGTCGGTCCAATTTCAATGCATCTCTTCGAGGGCATCCAACTGAAACATTCCTCCGAGCGGGCAATGTATCTTCAGTTAGCTGATGCTATAGTGTACCTTATAAAGGGCAGCCGCCTGCTACCCGCGCAAAAAATGCCACCCTCCAGGGAATTTGCATCCTGGTTACAGATTAACAGGGTTACTGTATCGAAGGCTTACGAGGAATTGCAGATGCAGGGTTGGTTGGAGAGCTTTGTCGGAAGGGGAACTTTTATTGCCTTGCAGAGCCCCGAGCACCAGCCCGAGACCCTTGGAGCAACGGTCGGGGTTATACCCCAAAAAACGGCCGGTTTCCTCATTGAACCGCAAAGCTATATTAGCGGACGGCGGCCGCTGATTACCACACCGCTTCACCTGGACGATGGGTTTCCCGACCCCAGCCTGGCGCCGCTTAAAGAGTTGTACAGGGCTTACAGAGGCCAGTTAACCCGTAGCGGTCTGTATTATAAGTTCGGTAGCTATAGTTCTCCTGACGGGTCGGATTATTACAAGCAGGCGCTGTCGAGTTACCTCAATACTACCAGGGGCTTGCAAACAACCGCCCGGAATATATTGTCGGCCAGGGGAACATTAATGGCCCTGAACCTGGTTTGCAATGCCCTGATCAACCCTGGCGATATTGTAGTATCTGGTGTTCCTGGCTGGCATAATGGGGAAATCAACTTCCTGCATGCCCGTGCAGAACATATTGGTTTGCCCGTCGATGAAAATGGCCTGGTCGTTGAAGAGTTAAGGGAATTATGCCAAAACCGGAAAGTTAGGATGGTATACGTTACGCCGAACCATCATTATCCTACCACCGTACAACTGAGTATCGACCGCCGACTGGAACTATTGAGGCTGTCTTACGAACATGGATTTGTTATTTTTGAAGATGACTACGATTACGATTTTCATTATCGTCACCGGCCTTTATCCCCTTTGGCTACTGCTGATGAAAAAGGTATGGTGATTTATTCCGGTTCCTTTAGTAAGAGTTTTTCCCCGGCTTTCCGTATGGGATACCTGGTGGCATCCGAAAATGTGATTGAGCACCTGGCCAAAGTACGGATTTTGTTGGACCGCCAGGGCGACCATATTATGGACAATGCCGTGGCCGAGTTACTGAATGATGGTACCTTGCAGCGTTATCTTAAAAAGACGATAGCTGTGTATAAAGAAAGAAGGGACCTTTTCTGCACCCTGATGGAAAGTGAGCTGAAAGGCGTAGTACAATTTAGCGTACCGGAAGGTGGATTGTCGGTTTGGACAACGTTTGCTCCATCTGTTAACTTGGAGAAGACGGCGCAGGGTGCCTTTAAGCGGGGGTTATACATGCCTGACGGCCGCGTGCATCGTTACAAAGGCGTAGCCAATGCCGTTCGTCTTGGCTTTGCTTCTTCTACAATAGAGGAACTGGTTAAAAGTGTGCAGATACTGAAAGAGCTGCTTTGACGACCAATAATACAGCTATGTTTTTATATCATGGCGAGTACGAAATTTAATAAGTTTTCATTTGAGGCAATATTTCCTGCAATTTAATTTCTAAAAGTCCATTACATAAGTGTGTAAATCTGATTCATGTCTCCTCGTTGTAGCCAGCCCGGTGTAGTAGGGCCGGAGTAAGGAAATTTACTCATAAGCGTTGAAAATTTCGTATCTTAGAGGATCATCAAAAAGTAACTTATGAAAAACCGCTTAGGAACGCTTTTGGGAGGCTCTGTACTTGTGGTCATTATACTAGTATTCGCATTAATGTTTGGTTTGCCGAAATACAATGTCTGGCAACAGGAAATGGCAGGAAAAGCAGAGATGGCTAAGGCTGAGCAAAACAGGAAGATTTTGATTGAGGAAGCGAAGGCGCGGTTAGAAGCGGAAAAGCTGAACGCACAAGCCGAAATTGAACGCGCTAAAGGGATGGCCGAAGCGATGAAATTGGAAAATGGTACGCTTAACGAAACCTATAACCAGTATTTGTTTATCCGTACTCTGGAAAAATTGGCCGATCATGGCAGTCTTCCGCAAATTATCTACGTTCCCTCTAGTGGTTTTGTGCCTACTATGGACCTGAGCAGGCAGCCTTTGATGAAAGGAAGCGAGTGATGATATGTCCAATCCACGGGCCCGCGATATCCTGATTTTAAAGCAAAATTGATCGCTCTATCTTTAAGGGCTCCGCTGAGTGGACTGGCTAGAAGTGTCTTTGAACTTCATCATAGGGTATTACGGTTATAGAAAAACAGTGTGGTCGTAACCGCCAGTAAAGACGGATACGCAGAAGCTTATATCTTTGATGGAAGGGGACGTAATGTATAAAAGAAGGGCTTGTTACCTGTTGTTGATTATTGTAACCATTGTCCTCGGCTTGGTATCCCGGAAAATTGGGGGCATACCCTTAGTTGGCGGCGACCTGTTATACGCGGTGATGATGTATTGGGTATTTCGTTTTTTGCTTGTGACAGATTCCAGGAGGTTGGCTTTATTGTGGGCTATCCTGACATGCCTTATCATAGAGATTCTGCAGGCAATCAATACTCCGGCACTGGCAGCACTAAGAAGTCATCAATATCTCCGTTTGGTTTTCGGCCAGGGTTTCTTGTGGATGGATTTGCCGGCTTATGTTCTGGGTGCATTGGTTGCGTGTGCTATTGATAGTTGGTGGATTGGGGGAAAGCTCGGTTGCAAATAGCATCGAGCATTATTGTTATATTTAGATTCAAATACAGTGGCCCACTGTTTTAGCCGTTTGATATCTCTCAACAGTGGGCCGTACCTGTACTAAGCCTTATCGGCTCTGCTTTATCACTTTAGCCACCTTAATAATCCCCCCGTCTGTAGTAGCTATATTCAGCAGGTATAGGCCATCCGGAAGCTCGGAGAGTACTATGGCCGAAGGATTAGTTAATCGTTTCAGGCTTCGCCCGCTGATGTCCGTTAGCGTAACCTCGAGGGCAATCGGCGAGATGATCTGTACTGATTCGTTTGCCGGGTTCGGATAAACGCGGATCTGTTGCGGTAAGGTTAGCCCCGATATATTTGTGTAATTCTCGACCTTATACACATCAGATGTATCTGTACAGCCATTTTCATCAGATACGATTACCTGGTAATCTCCATTTGCTTTTAGAGAGTAAGTCGCTTCTGCAGCGCCGGAGATAATTTCTCCCTCCAGAAGCCATTGATAACTGGAATAAGTGCCTGTTACAGATAAGACAAATTCGGCTATATTGATCGTTGGTTTTTCGATGCGATTAAAGGTTAATTCGAGAACAACCGTGCTGTCGCAACCGGCAATGTTAGGAAAAACGTGCGTGTATTGGCCGCTTACATAATAAACAGAATCACCAAAACTGTAGTTGTCTGCGCAAGTGGCCCATGTCTGCTGCGAAGATGAAGTATCTGCACAACTTAATTTCAGGAAGAAGGCATCGATACTTTCGTCCTTCGATAGCAGCGAATCATCTTGGTCTGGCATGTCCACTTTCAGCGTAGTTGAAAAATCGCCAAGGACAAATGTATTTCCAGACCCGTCTATAGCAACACTCCTGGCAATATCACCTCCCAGACCCGCGATCTGTTTGGCCCAGCGATACTGGCCGTCATTATTGTATTTTGCGACAAAGGCATCAAAGCCCTTTATTCCTGCCCATTTGCGGCTGCCTACGCCCAAGCTGAAATCTACCGTATCCTTAAATGTTCCTGCTATACAAAAATTGCCCGCTTTATCCATTGCTATGGCATAACTTTCGTCGTCCTGTTTTCCACCCAGGCGATTCGCCCAGATGTAATTACCCTCTGCGTCATATTTCGTTATAAATACATCATAATACCCGGCGCTGGTTAAATAAGCCGGACCAGATACCGGGTTAAAGTCGGCGGTGTATTCAAAACGCCCTGTTGCAATAATATTGTCAGATGAATCAACAACCAGGCCATAGCCATAGTCGATGCCGCCGCCGCCCATACGCCTGACCCACTGATACTGGCCTTCTGTATTATATTTCGCGATGAATACGTCGTAACTCCCGGCGCTGATCAATGTGGCAGCAGTACCCTTCCTGTTAAAATCGACATCAAGTTGGAAAGCGCCGATCGCGTAAACATTTCCTTTGCTGTCCAGGTTAAGGCCCCAGCCATAGTCCAGGTTTTGGTTACCCATTCCCAATGCCCATTGGTAATTACCTGCCGAATCGTATTTGGCGAGCAATATATCGGTCTGGCCTGCACATAGCAAGGTATCTCTATCAGTGCCGGTACCGCAATAAACAGTATCGGAAAAAAAGCCGATAAGGAACGCATCGCCTTTTTGGTTAACCTTTATTTTAGCGCCCTGGTCTGCCTTTTTACTGCCTATGCGTTGGGCCCAGATAAACTGGCCATCCTTGTTATACTTGGCAAGAAATAGGTCTTGCATGCCGGCACTGCTCAGGGTATGCTGACCGCCGCGATTGTAAAAGTCAGCCACATCATTAAAGAAGCCGGTAACATATATATTCCCGTTGGCATCCACATCCACTCCCAATCCCTGATCGCTGGCTTTGCCGCCGATGGTGGTGCCCCAGATACATTTACCGGTAGGGTCATATTTAGCAATATAAGCATCGTAATTGCCTGCGCTGCCATGCCTACTGCGCCCCTGTTGTGCTTTGAAGTCAATAGAATCCTGGAAGCGCCCGGTGACATATGAAAAGCCAGAAGCATCGACGCATACATTTCCGCCGTAGTCATTGTTATTGCCGCCTATATTCAGCGCCCATTCCAGTGGTTGCGCCAGCGATAAGTTTGTTTTAGCGATTAAGGCTGCGCAAAGCAGCAAAAGCATACCGTACCGGGATAGAAAAGTTCTCATCATGCAAATTTTTTTTAGATAATGGCAAGCTGCTTCTCCAGATTGAGGCAAGGCCGGCCACAGAAATTAATAGTAATACCGCGTACTGCAATAGCATTCGACAGAAGGGTATCTACCGGCAAATGAAAACAATATCCCTTTATAATGTAACGTACTTTATATGGATATTATTTTGTTTAATTTATTCTGCCGACAGGCATATTTTATCCTGTCTCAAATTAAACCGTAAGTTTGGAAGTTTAATTGAAGTGGATGAAGTATTCCATAGCAAAAGCGATGTATATACTGCTGGGTTGTCTGTGCCTCGGGGTATTTATCCTGGAAGCCCGGGAACCGGATAGCAGGCATTTCTATGCCAACGATGCAATAACCCTATCCAATGCACGTTTTTTTTCGGGGGCCGATGGCGCCTACTTTTATGTGCCACGGCAGTTGATGCAATTGGGTGATAGTTTGTACCGGCGGAACCGGAAAAAGGAAGCGGGTTTAATATATCAAAAGGCTCTGCCTTATATATTGCTATACCGCCCGGAGCAGGCAGCTGAGCTGTATCTTAATATGGGCAATACTGCTGAGCATAAAAGTCGAGCAATGGCTAATTTCAGGCTGGCTCTTGCTTATACCGTTCCCTCCCGGCAGGGACGGAATATCCGGGCGAAGGTCCAGACCAATATTGCAAATATTCTAATTTACAATGGCAGCTATTCGAAAGCGCTCCTGTACCTCGATTCATCTATTACTTTATTCGCGGAACAGCGCGACTCCCTGAATTGTGCTATAGCGCTTATCAATAGGGGAAATGTCTATAATTTTAAAGAACAAAAGAATAAGGCTATAGCGAGCTATCGTTTAGCGGAACAACTACTGACCAATAACCTTACGCAGCAGTTCCTGCATTTTAGAAGCCGGGCTATTTATAACCTGGCGGGTTTGTATCTGGATGAAAGAAAATCTGATTCGGCACATTTCTACCTGAGGCAGATTCAGTCTGTATTACACCTGGTTTCGGATGAGGAACGGCTAATACACTACTACCTGACAGGCTATGTGTGTATGGCGCAAAAAAAGTACCGGGATGCTGAACGGCACATAATGTTCAGTCTGGAGGAGGGCCAACGGAAAGGCTATAAAGACATCGTTTTTCATAGTAATTACGCGCTAACCAACTTATATCATCAAATAAAGGATTATGAAAAAGCCTGGTATTACGGCCGGCGCTATTTTGATCAGAAAGATACCAGTTTCGAACAAATAAAAATTAATATCAACAGGGTAAACCACCTGGAATCGGATTACGCACTGGCTCAAAAAAATAAAGCTATTGCAGAAAAGCAATTCCTTATTGCCCGGCAGGAAAAGAACCTGGCGCAGAAAAACCTTTGGTTACTGGGCACCATTTCGATAGCCAGTATAGTAACACTGTTGGCATTTATTACAGTGAAAAATTATCGTAGAAAACAGAAATTACTTCAGAAAGATCAGGAGATTATTACTTTAAAGGCCCTGATGGCTGGGGAGGAGAACGAACGACAGCGCCTGTCGCGCGAGCTGCATGACGGAATAGGTGGTATGCTGGCTGCTATAAAATTTAAAGTAGGCCACATCCGGAAAAAATCCAAAGAGATGGAAATTATGGCGCAGCTACAGGAAGTAATGGAGATGCTGCAGGATACCGGCACTGAGGTGCGGACTACCTCGCATAACCTGCTTCCTGATATGCTGAACCGTTACCCCTTAAAAGAAGCTTTGGTCGCTTATTTCAGTAAGTTAAATAATAGCAGCCAGGTGGAAATGGATTTGCAACTGCCGGAAAAATTGAGTGCCTTAGATAAAACAGCTGAGCTGGTCATTTTCAGGATAGTGCAGGAACTCGTACATAATGCCGCCCGCCATGCTGCCGCCAGACGTATTGATGTACAATTGCTCGAATATAATGAGGAGCTGATCCTGCTAGTGGAAGATGATGGCAAGGGCTTTGATCCGGATAGGAAAACGGGCTATGGCCTGGAAAATTTGAAATACCGGGTGCGGAGCTTAGGGGGAACAATCAATATAGACTCGGCGCCCGATAGGGGCAGCGCCGTACGGATAACATTTAACCTTGTTCGGTTAAAAGATGCCGCATTGTAGCCAACCGGCAACTCTTTCATTTTGATCAACATTACCTTTTCTGAGAAACAAAACTTATTTTAGCTTCCGGGAGGACACGGTACAAGAGGAGGTCCTTTTCTCTTTATTTAATGAATACCCCGACAACCAATATGACAACCCGGAAAGAACACATACAGATTATGATTACGGATGATCATCCTATGGTGCTTCAGGGTTTGCGTACTATACTGTCCGAATATTCCGATATAGAAGTGGTCGCCGCATATAAAAATGGTGCGGAGCTACTGGCCGGCATTGCACTTAATCCTGCAGATGTACTGCTTTTGGATATACAGCTGCCCGGCAGGCCAGGCGATGAGCTGGCGGCACAACTGCTCTCCGATTACCCGCTTTTGAAAATCATCATCCTGACGAATTTTGAAAGTGCCATGTATGCTTCGAAACTAACCTGGCTGGGTGTGCATGGTTACCTATTGAAGACTACGGATGAAGATACGCTGGCGTATGCCATAAGGGCAGTATATCGTGGCGAAATCTATATAGAACAGAAGATCCGGGATATTATGGAAACTAATCCGCTGAAATCTCCGAAAATGCTGGCTGCCCGTTCGGCCGTTACGGAGCAGGAAAAAAAAGTATTGCAATATATTGCCGATGGCCTTACAGAACAGCAAATTGCAGAGGCGATGTTCCGTAGCCTGAGCACTATTAAACATTACAGGGTATCCTTACTGCTTAAATTGGATGTTAACAATACGGCCTCCCTTGTCAGCAAGGCCTTAAAAATGGGCCTGGTGCAATAAACCGGCATAAAGAGCAAGATAATCCTTCATCGTTTTTATATGTTTCCTGCTTAAATTTTGCCGGGGGCATCAACATTTTTCGAATAATTCTAATGGTCCGGGGAATAAGGCCAATCTGTCCGTGTAAGTACACCAAGAGTGCATAATTATTGGTTACATAGGGTCTGCTGTTAAATCTCAATTGGGTGCATCCCTCAATGTAGTTAAAGTATCCGCTATACGAGGTTAGATGATCAGGAAAGATCCCAATGCTCCTTTAACTAAGCCTGTATTCTTACCTGTTCATAACCGCGGATGAAATCCGCGGCA